>CAZKJZ010000006.1:0-43374 GCA_964553145.1 uncultured Frigidibacter sp.
TACTGGTGCTGGATGTCTCGGGTCAGGCGCAGTCGGCGGCGGCGGTGGCGCGGGGATTTGCCGCGATGCGCACCGATGTGCGCTTGGCGGGCGTGGTGCTGAACCGGGTGGCAAGCCCGCGGCACGAAGCCCTGGTCCGTGGCGGGATGGAGGCTGCGGGGCTGGCAGTTCTGGGTGCCCTGCCGCGCCGGGCCGAGGTGGAGATGCCCGAGCGGCATCTGGGGCTGGTTCAGGCCGAAGAGACCGAGGATCTGGCGCGGATCATCGCGGCGGTGGGCGAGTTTATCGCAGCACATGTCGATCTGGACCGGGTGATCGCCGCTGCGCAACCGACGGGCCTGTCCGGTCCGCCCCTGCCGGTCACGCCGCCCGGGCAGCGGATCGCGCTGGCCCGCGACCGGGCCTTTTCCTTTACCTATCCGCATCTTCTGGACGGCTGGCGGCGCGCAGGGGCAGACGTGCTGCCCTTTTCGCCGCTGGCAGACGAGGCGCCGGATGAACGTGCCGATTGCTGCTGGCTGCCGGGCGGATACCCTGAACTGCATGGGCCTGCGCTGGCCGCAGCAACGCGGTTTCGGGCGGGGCTGAGGCGCTTTGCCGAAACCCGGCCCGTGCATGGCGAATGCGGGGGTTATATGGCGATGGGCGCCGGGCTGGTCGATGCCAGGGGGGCGCGGCATGAGATGGCGGGGCTTCTGGGGTTGGTGACCAGCTTTGAAAAACGCCGTATGCATCTGGGCTACCGGTTGGCGGACCTTGTCGCGCCAATGCCGGGCCATGCCGCTGGCGCCCGGTTGCGGGGCCATGAATTCCACTATTCGACAATCCTGGAACAACCCGATATGGCGCTGGCGCGGGTCGCGGACGCGAACGGCGACCCCGTTGCCGAAACCGGATCGCGACGCCGACATGCCACCGGCACCTTCTTTCACCTGATCGCGGAGGCGACATGAGCGGATTTGTCAGTTTCGTCTCGTCCGGTCCCGGCGACCCGGACCTTTTGACGCTGAAGGCCGTGAAACGGCTGGAGGCGGCGGATGTGGTTCTGTACGACGACCTGTCGTCCGGTCCGATCCTGTCTTTGGCGCGGCCCGGCGCCGATCTGGTCAGCGTCGGCAAAAGGGCCGGGCGGCCTTCGGCCAAGCAGGATCATGTGAACCGGCTGCTGGTCGATTATGCGACCGGTGGCGCGCGGGTGGTGCGGCTGAAATCCGGTGACAGCGGCCTGTTCGGGCGGCTGGAGGAAGAGCTGACGGCCCTGCGCGCGGCGGGGATCGGGTACGAGATCATTCCCGGCGTGCCTTCGGCCATGGCTGCCGCCGCTGCCGCAGGCATTCCGCTAACCCGGCGGCTGACGGCACGGCGCGTGCAGTTCGTCACTGGCCATGATGTGACCGGCGGCCTGCCGGAAGATTTGAACTTTGCCGCCCTTGCCGACCCGACGGCGACCACCGTCATCTTCATGGGCAAACGCACCTTTGGCGAATTGGCGCGCCGCCTGACGGCAGCGGGCATGGCCGCCGATACGCCGGCGCTTTTGGCCGAAAGCGTGTCTACTCCGGCCCAAAAGCTGGCCCGCGGGACGCTGGCCAGCATGGAGGCGCTAATCGCGGCCGAGGCGGGCGACGGGCCGGCGCTGATCCTGCTGGGCCCGTTGGCGGACCTGCCGTGACCGGGCACCGGGCGATTGTCTGCCGCCTGTGCCCCGCTGGCGAGGCTGGGCTGGCAGCACGGCTGACCGAAGCCTTCGCCGCCGCCCGACTGCCTGTCGCGGTTCAGGAAACCGACTGCATGTCGGGCTGCGCCCGGGCCTCGTCCCTGGCCTTTCGGGCCGAGGGGAAGATGGCCTATCTATTCGGCGAGATCAGCGCCGATGACCTGCCCGATATCCTGGCCTTTGCCCGGCTGTGGACCGAGACGCCAGACGGGGTGATTGCCGATGCCCGCCCGCTTGGCGGGCTGCGGGCCAAGGCGCTGGCACGCATTCCGGGATAAAAATCCCCGCCGTATTGCTACGGCGGGGTCAGTTGCGTGCCGTGGTCAGGCCACAGGCACCGGCGGTAACTTGATGCGGGCGGAGGCTAGTGCGGTGGACCCGCGTCAGCCTCCATCTCGGCCCGGATCTGCTGGCGCAGGATGTCGATGGACACCATCTTTCCGTCGCGCTTGAAGTGCCAGTAGGTCCAGCCATTGCAGCTGGGCGCGCCTTCCAGATGGGCGCCGACCTGATGGATCGAGCCTTTCACATCATTGCCGATCAGCGTGCCATCGGCGCGAACCTTGGCCTTGAACCGGTTACCTATGGAAAAAAGCTCTTCTCCGGGCCGCAACATGCCGCGTTCCACGACCTGGCCAAAGGGCACGCGCGGTTCGGCGCGCTTCGATCCGGTGATTTCCAGCGCCTCTTTGTCGAACTTGCGGATGCGGGCGATGCGGGCCTCGGCGACCTTGCGGTAAGCGGCCTCGCGTTCGATGCCGATGAAATCCCGGCCCAGCATCTTGGCGACGGCCCCGGTTGTGCCGGTGCCGAAGAACGGGTCAAGGACCACATCGCCGGGGTTCGTGGTGCCAAGGATGACGCGGTGCAACAAAGCCTCGGGTTTTTGCGTCGGATGGGCCTTGTCGCCTGCGCTGTCCTTCAGCCGCTCGCTGCCGGTGCACAGGGGAATGACCCAGTCGGACCGCATCTGAACGCCGTCATTCAGGGCTTTCAGCGCCTCGTAGTTGAACGTATATTTCCCGGCCTCGGACTTTGACGCCCAGATCAACGTTTCATGGGCATTGGTCAGCCGCTTGCCGCGGAAATTCGGCATAGGGTTCGATTTGCGCCATACGACATCGTTCAGAATCCAGAACCCCTGGTTCTGCAGCTCTGCCCCCATGCGGAAGACATTGTGATAAGACCCGATGACCCAGATCGCCCCGTTCGGTTTCAGCAGACGCCGGGCGGCGGCCAGCCAGTCGCGGGTGAACCGGTCATAGGTTTCAAAACTGGCGAACTGGTCCCAGGCATCGTCGACGGCATCCACCTTGGAATTGTCGGGGCGGTGCAGGTCGCCGCGCAGCTGCAGGTTATAGGGCGGATCGGCAAAGATTAGATCGACGCTTGCCTCGGGCAAAGACCGCATCACGTCGATGCAATCACCCGCGATGATCTGGTTCAGCGGCAGGTCGGCCGCCGTTTTCGTGCTTGTCATATTCATCTCTGCCTCGGTCCGGTCTGTCGCCGGTTCGTTGGGTCAAAGATGAGTCAGGAGTGATTCGCCGTCAAATTCTTTTTTGAATCAAGCACTTATAAAATTTGCTTGCACAAGATGTTGTGGACGGGCCGGAAAGAACGCCTATGGTGTGGGGTCACACCAAGATTTTGCAGCGCCTCCAGATGGTCCTTTGTCGGGTAGCCCGCATTTTTGTGCCAGCCATAGCCGGGGTGCTGTTGCGCCAAATCCACCATGATCCGGTCGCGCGTCACCTTGGCGATGATCGAAGCGGCGGCGATCGACAGGGATCGCGCGTCGCCCTTGACGATTGCCTGGGCGGGCAAGGTCAGCGCTTTTGGCAGGCGGTTGCCGTCAACCAGCACATGGTCGGGCACCCGTGGCAGGGCGGCAATCGCGCGCATCATCGCCAGATGACTGGCTTGCAGGATGTTGATGTCGTCGATCTCGGCGGCGCTGGCCTGACCGACGCCGACCAGCGCGCTGTCCGTGATCGCCGCGAACAGGGCTTCGCGCCGCTTTTCGCTCAGCTTCTTGGAATCGTTCAGGCCCCGCGGAATGCACGCCGGGTCCAGGATCACCGCCGCAGCAACGACCGGGCCGCACAGGGGGCCGCGGCCAGCCTCGTCGACACCCGCGATGGCGCGGGCGCCCCCTGCGCGGGCGGCAGTTTCGAACTGATCGTCGGGCTGGTCGGTCATGCCCCCTCCTTCCCGGCAAAACCGGCCCGGCGCAAGAAGAAAGGCGAACGCTGCCACGTTCGCCTTTCTCTTGCACCACGCGGGGGGATCCGCGGGCACGTGGGGCTGCTCGATATGCCCCTTTCCCGATTTCAATAGCGGATCTGCGCGACCCGGTAGCCATAGCCGGACAGGCATTGCGGCCCATAGACGCTGCGCACACCCGCCGTCGTCTGCAGGTCAAAGGCACATTCGGCAGGCAAGCGCGCCGTCAGTCCGAATTCACGGGCGCAGCTGGCCGACACGACCTGCCGCAGGCGACCACCAACCATCACATCCATGGCGCATTCGCCGGGGATCAGCCTTTGCGTCTGATAGGACGGCAGGGGTTGCGGCGCCGGTTGGGGTGCCGGCGCGGGTTTCGGGCCGAAGAGCTGCCCGCCGTTCATCTGGTTCATCACCAACCCAATGGCGGCGGCCCCCAGGATCAGCTTCAGAAGCTGGTCATCCTTGCGGTCCTTGGCGGCGGCGGGTGCAGCCATGCCGGACAGGGCCAGCGACAGGGCGGCGGCGGCGGCGATCATATGGCGTTTCATCTTGCGGCTCCTTTGGGCAGGTGCCGGGCACAGGCCGGTGCTGCCAATGCCATGAGTTAAGGAGTGGTGGCGAGGGCAAGGCAATAACACCGGCCTGCTATCGGATAACGTCGGTCGAAGGCCCGGTTTGGTTCAAACGCTATTGATTAGCAGCCGCCACGCAGGCAGGTTTCGGCCATCATGCTTCGTTTTCTATGCCCCCTTATGATCCTTGCCGCCACCGCAGCCCCTGCTGCGGCGGACTGTCTGGTCAAATACAAGGCCAAGCAGGACAACCCCCTGCGGCTGGAGGCGGGCGAGATCAGCCTGCCCGATGCGGCCTGCGCATCAAAGGAGGCCGCGGCAGCCGCGCTGGCGCCGATCCTGGCGGGGCAAGGCTGGACGCTTCTGGCGATCACCGCCCTGACGCCGGGGGGCTAGGCGGCGGATGGTCAAGGCGCTGAAACAGGTCGCGGGTCTGGCGGCAAATTCGGGCGGCCGCGTCGTCGGCTGGGGAATCGGCGCGATCGTCGCCATCCTGCTGATCGCGGCGGGCTTTCTGTTCTGGGCCCTGCCCGACGCCAATGCCTTTAATGCGCGGGTCGAGGATATCTTTGTCCAGAATGATGCGCTGACGACGGGCGAGCAGATCAAGCTGCTGGAGGTTCTGGCCCAGTCCGGCACCGCCTTTTCCGAGGTTCTGGCCAGCTACCGGATGATCATCTTCGTTCTTCTGGTCTTTTCGACGGCGCTCTTGATCGCCGCCTTGGTCTTTCTGGTGGTGATCCTGTCCCTGAACCGGCGGATGGAGGCGATCCAGCGTCAGGGCATTCAGGTCGCCAGCCTGATCATCAGCCGGGGCGAGAATGCGGTCATCCTGAACGATATGGAGTTCAAGCTGACCGAGGCCGCGATCGAAACCCTTTCGGTGCTGGCCGAGGCGCGGCTGGATGATGATATCCTGACCGGGTCGCAGATCGAATCGGTCATCTCGGGTCGACGCGAGGTGGATTGCGACGAGGCGGCCGGCGCCATGCGCATCAAGCGGCTGCGCGATGCTTTGGGCAATCAGATGGTGTCGGAACTGCTGGTCAAGAACATCGCCCGGCGCGGCTATACTCTGGCGGTCAAGAAAGACGCGATCCGCATGATCTGACGGCGGCAGACCGCGCGGTCTGCCCCCTTTCGCGGTTCCGGCGGTGACAGGCCGCCCCCCTGCCGGTATGGTGCGGGCGCACGGGCAGCAAGGCCGGGAATCGGCCACAGAGACAATGGGGCAGCAAGGCGTGGCACAGGCAGGGGACAAGCCCGGCGGCCGTCTTCGGGCGATGAGCCGCATTCATGCGCGGCTGTCCGTTCTGGCGCGCGCCGCAACCGGCTTTGTCAGCCAGCCCGAACCCCGCTCGATCGGTTCTTATGCGCGGGGCAAGCAGCTGGCGGCGGGCAATTTCCTGTTTGCGGGCTTTCTGATCGAAGCACCGGGCAAGATGATCTGGGACATTCCCATGCCCGACAACCGGTTCGAGGATGCGCTGCATGGCTGTGCCTGGCTTGATGATCTGGCCGCTGTCGGCGATGCCACGGCACGCGGGCGGGCGCAGGACTGGACCTTTGGCTGGATCGCCCGCTTTGGCCGGGGTACGGGCGCGGGCTGGACACCTGACCTGACCGGACGGCGGCTGATCCGCTGGATCAACCATGCAATCTTCCTGCTGAACGGTCGCGACAAGACCGATGCGCGCGCCTATTTCCGCAGCCTTGGCCGCCAGACCGCCTTTCTGTCGCGCCGCTGGCGGGCCGCCAGCCCCGGCCAGCCCCGGTTCGAGGCGCTGACCGGCCTGATCTATGCCGGCCTGTCGCTGACCGGGATGGAGCGGCATGTTCGGCTGGCCTCGGACGCGCTGGCCCGGGAATGTGTGCGTGAAATCGACGCCGAAGGCGGCATTCCGACCCGCAACCCCGAAGAGTTGCTAGAGGTCTTTACCCTCTTGACCTGGGCTTCGCGCGCGTTGGAGGAGGCAGGCCGCAGGCCGCATCCCGATCATCTTGCGGCCATCGCCCGCATCGGCCCCACACTGCGGGCGCTCCGCCATTCCGATGGCGGTCTGGCCCGGTTTCATGGCGGCGGGCGGGGGGCGGCGGGGGTATTGGATCAGGCGCTGGCCGATGCCCATGGCAAGCCCCTGACCGCGCATGGCCTGCCGATGGGTTATGTCCGGCTGACCGGCGGGCGCAGCAGCCTGATCCTGGATGCCGCCGCACCGCCCGCCGGGCGCAATTCGGCCAATGCCCATGCCTCGACCCTGGCGTTCGAACTGACCTCGGGGCGCAGGCCGCTGGTGGTCAATTGCGGGTCTGGTGCGGGCTTTGGCGCCGAATGGCGGCGGGCCGGGCGGGCGACACCGTCGCATTCGACCCTGTGCCTGCAGGGCTTTTCCTCCTCTCGTCTTGCCATCGAAACCGGCTGGCCCGGCGCCCGGGCCGAGCTGGACGAGGTGCCCGAACAGGTCTGGGCCCAGCAGGACCACCAGTCGGGCGAGGGGCTGCATGTACTGGCCGGTCACAACGGCTATGCGCCGACCCATGGCCTGACCCATATCCGCGAACTGACCCTGTCGCTGGACGGGCGGTCGCTGAAGGGCGAAGATACTTTGGGCGCCATGACCGGCCCCGACCGCAAGCGGTTCGACCGGCTGATGGAACGGACAGGGATGCAGGGTGTGCCCTTTGATCTGCGCTTTCACCTGCATCCTGACATTGACGCGACGCTGGACATGGGTGGCACCGCCGTTTCGATGGCGCTGAAAAGCGGTGAAATCTGGATTTTCCGCCATGACGGGATCGGCGAATTGCGGCTGGAACCGTCAGTCTATCTGGAATCGGGCCGGGTCAGGCCGCGGGCCTGCCGTCAGATCGTGCTTTCGGCCACGGTTCTGGACTATGCCTGCCAGTTGGGCTGGACCTTGGCCAAGGCTCAGGATACGCCCGCTGCCATCCGCGACACAATGCCGGACGACCCGCCCGGAACGACCATAGGAAAGTGATCCCGTGATCAAAGCGCCCACCACTGCCGCCCCCGACCTTGCCCCCGTAAAGCGCGCGCTTCTGTCGGTGTTCGACAAGACCGGCCTGGTCGATTTCGCCCGCGCCCTCAGCGCGCGGGGGGTCGAACTTCTGTCAACCGGCGGGTCGGCGCATCTCTTGCGTCAGGCGGGTCTGCCCGTCCGCGATGTGGCCGAGGTGACGGGCTTTCCCGAAATGATGGATGGCCGGGTCAAGACGCTGCATCCGATGGTGCATGGCGGGCTTTTGGGTCTGCGCGACAATCCCGACCATGTAGGCGCGATGGCGGACCATGGTATCCTGCCGATCGACCTGTTGGTCGTGAACCTTTACCCATTTCAGGAAACTGTGAAAAGTGGTGCGGACTATGCCACTTGCGTCGAAAATGTCGACATTGGCGGCCCGGCGATGATCCGTGCGGCGGCCAAGAATCATGCCTTTGTCACCGTCCTTACCGATGTGGCGGACTATCAGCCGCTGCTGGATGAACTGGAGGAAAACGCCGGTCAGACGCGTCTTGGCTTTCGCAAGACCATGGCCCAGCGCGCCTTTTCCCGGACGGCGGCCTATGATGCCGCCGTGTCGGGCTGGATGGCGGATGCTATCGGCGAAGACACTCCGCGCACCCGCGCCTTTGGTGGCGCCCTGGCACAGGCGCTGCGCTATGGCGAAAACCCCCATCAACGCGCCGCCTTCTATGTCGATGGCTCGAACCGCCCCGGTGTCGCCACGGCGAAACAATGGCAGGGCAAGGAGCTGTCCTACAACAATATCAACGACACCGACGCCGCCTATGAACTGGTCAACGAATTCGACCCGGCCAAGGGCCCGGCCTGCGCGATCATCAAACACGCCAACCCCTGCGGCGTGGCCCAGGGCGCAACCCTGCTGGACGCCTACAAGCGCGCCTATGACTGCGACCGCACCTCGGCCTTTGGCGGGATCGTCGCACTGAACCGTCCGCTGGACCGCGCGACCGCCGAGGAAATCTGCCAGATCTTCACCGAGGTCGTGATCGCCCCCGGCGCGGACGAGGCGGCGCGCGAGGTTTTTGCCGCCAAAAAGAACCTGCGCCTTCTGACCACCGAGGCGCTGGCCGATCCGGCGGCGGCGGGCCTGATGGTCAAGCAGGTGTCGGGTGGCTGGCTGGTACAGGACCGCGACAATGGCTGGCTGGCGCCCGACGCGCTGAAGGTCGTGACCCGGCGCGCGCCCGATGCGCGGGAAATGGCGGACCTGCTCTTTGCCTGGAAGGTCGCCAAACATGTGAAGTCGAACGCCATCGTCTATGTCAGGGACGGCGCCACGGTCGGCGTGGGCGCCGGCCAGATGAGCCGCATCGATTCGACCCGCATCGCCGCCCGCAAGTCGCAGGACATGGCAGAGGCGCTGGGCCTGCCCGCGCCGCTGACGCATGGGTCAGTCGTGGCATCCGACGCCTTCTTCCCCTTTGCCGACGGGCTGATCGCCGCGGCCGAGGCCGGGGCGACGGCGATCATCCAGCCTGGCGGATCGATGCGCGACGCGGATGTGATCGCGGCGGCGGACGAACTTGGCCTGGCGATGGTCTTCACCGGCATGCGCCATTTCCGGCACTAGGCGGGGCAACAGATGCGCAGCCTGACCCTTGCCGCCCTTCTGACCTTTCTGGCCGATCAGGCGTCCAAATATCTGGTCGTGCACGGGCTGAACCTGGAAGAACGGCTGGACTATCCGGTCCTGCCGCCGTTCCTGTCGTTCCGCATGGCCTGGAACGAAGGGATCAACTTCGGCCTTCTGTCCAGTTCCGAAGAGGTCGCCCGCTGGGCCCTGGTCGCACTGGCGCTGGTCATCGCTTTGTGGATTTTCCGCTGGGCCCGGCGCGAGCGCGGCAAACCCATGGTGCAGCTCGCCGCCGGTGTGCTGATCGGCGGGGCCTTGGGCAATGTCGTCGACCGGGTCTGGTATGGCGCCGTCGCCGATTTCATCAACATGGGCCTGCCGGGCTTCGACAATCCCTATTCCTTCAATCTGGCCGATGTCGCGATCTTTGCCGGTGCGTTGGGCCTGGTCTTTTTCGCGGGCCGGGACAAGACCCCGTGACGGGCCGAAATTCATAGGCTAAGACGGGGCCGTCAGGCAGGAGAGTTTCATGCGGGTCAGGACGGGCATTCTGTGCGGCGTGGCGATCACCGCCCTGCTTTTGTCCGCCTGTGGCCGGTCGCAGAAGGAACCGCATCTGATGAATATCCGCTCTGCCTCGCGCAGCCCGGATGAATTTGCGATCCTGCCGACCAAACCGCTCACCATGCCCGAGGATCTGACCCAGCTGCCGGAACCAACCCCGGGCGGCAAAAACATCACCGACCCGACGCCGGTTGCAGACGCCGTCGCAGCACTGGGCGGCAACCCCGAGGCGGTCGAGCCCGGACCCCGTGTCGCGGCGGCAAGCGGTGCGCTTTTGTCCCATGCCGGCCGGTTCGGCACCAGCGCCGATATCCGCCAGACCCTGGCCGCCGAAGATCTGGATTTCCGCCGCCGCCACAACGGCAAGCTCTTGGAGCGTCTTTTCAACGCGACGGTCTATTACCGCGTCTACAACCGCTTTGCGCTGGACCAGTACCGCGAGCTTGCCCGCTGGCGGGCGCTGGGCATCCGCACCGACAGCGCGCCGCCCGAAGGGTTCGGCAAGTAACCGGCCGTCACGGCAAGTTGCGCAGGTCCCGCCTTGCCGCCAGCCCCGCGCCGCATAGGATGGCACCACATTTCGGGAGAAACCCATGATCATCCGAACCCTTGGCGCCCTTGCGCTTGGCATTCTGGCAATACCCGCCCTGGCCGATCAGGTCACCACCTTTCGGCTGGATAATGGCATGGACGGCATCATCATCGAGGATCACCGCGCCCCGGTCGTGACCCATATGGTCTGGTATCATGTCGGATCTGCCGACGAACGGCGCGGCAAGTCGGGCATCGCGCACTTTCTGGAACATCTGATGTTCAAGGGCACAAAGGATGTGCCGGACGGCCAGTTTTCCAAGATCGTCACCGCGCAGGGCGGCAATGACAATGCCTTCACCTCGTCCGACCAGACGGTCTATCACCAGCGCCTCGCCTCGGACCGGCTGGAACTGGTGATGAAGATGGAGGCCGACAGGATGCGGAACCTGGTCCTGTCGGATCAGGATGTGGCCACCGAATTGCAGGTCATTCTGGAAGAGCGCGCCCAGCGCATCGACAGCAGCCCCGAGGCGCTCTTTTCCGAACAGATCGAGGCGGCCCAATATCTGAACCACCCCTACGGCACCCCCAATATCGGCTGGCGGTCCGAGATGGAGGGGCTGACCCGGCAGGATGCGCTGAACTGGTATCAGCGCTATTATGCGCCGAACAATGCCACGCTGATCGTCGCGGGTGATGTCGATCCGATGACGGTCCAGCAACTGGCCGAGAAATATTACGGCCCGATCCAGCCCAGCGACGGCATCACCGACCGCATCCGCCCGGTCGAACCGCCGCAGCGCGCCGAGCGGCGGCTGACCTTTTCCGACCCCAATATCGCGCAACCCTATGTCGTGCGCAGCTATCTGGCGCCCGAACGCGACCCGGGTGACCAAAAGGCCGCAGCGGCGCTGACCTTCCTTGCGGCCCTTTTGGGCGGTGATCCGCAAACCGCGCTTCTGTCGCAGGCGCTGGTCTTTGACCAGAAGATCGCGGTTTCGGTGGGCGCGGGCTATGACGGCACCTCGCTGGATGACACGACCTTCAGCCTTTATGTCGTACCCGCCCCCGGCACCGGCTTGGCGCAGGCCGAAGCAGCGATGGATGCCGTTTTGGCCGATTTCCTGAAAAAGGGCGTCGATCCGGCCCAATTCGCCCGACTGAAGGCACAGTTGCGCGCCAGCCTGATCTATCAAAAGGACGATGTCGGCCAGGTTGCGCAGATGTATGGCGATGCCGTCACCTCGGGCCTGACTGTCAAGGATGTGCAGGACTGGCCCGATATCCTGCAAGCCGTGACCGAAGCCGAGGTGCTGGAGGCCGCGCGCAACCTTCTGGACCGCCGTCACGCCGTCACCGGCTGGGCCATGACCACGGGCGCCGAGGAGAAACAGCCATGACGATCCGCGCCACGCTTGCCGCCCTGGCCCTGCTGATCGCCCGGCCGGTTCTGGCCGAAATCCCCATTCAGGACGTAACCTCGCCCGGCGGCATCCATGCCTGGCTGGTCGAGGATCACGGCCTGCCCTTTACTGCGCTGGAAATTCGCTTTCGCGGCGGCACCTCGCTGGACCGGCCCGGCAAGCGCGGCGAGGTCATGCTGATGACCAGCCTTTTGGAGGAAGGGTCGGGCAAGCTGGACTCACGGGGCTTTGCCGAGGCGCGCGATGATCTTGCCGCCAAGTTCAGCTTTGACGCGTCGGCCGATACCGTATCGGTGTCGGCGCGGTTCCTGACCGAAAACCGCGATCAGGCGCTGGACCTGTTGCGGGTCGCGCTGAGCGACCCGCATTTTGACCCGGTCTCGACCGAACGGGTTAAGGGGCAGATCTATTCGATCATCGACAGCAACCTGAAATCGCCCGAAGCCATCGCCTCGGACCAGTTTTCGCGCGCGGCCTATGGCGACCATCCCTATGGCAGCGATGACATGGGCAGCCACGACAGCGTGCAGGCCCTGACCCGCGACGATCTTCTGGCCGCCAAGGCCGCCAGCATGGCCCGCGACCGGCTCTATGTCAGCGCCGTGGGCGATATCGACGCCGCCACGCTGGGGCAGATTCTGGACCGGCTTTTGGGCGACCTGCCCGCCAAAGGCGCGCCACTGCCGCAAACGGCCAATGTCAGCCTTGACGGCAAGATCGCGGTGACACCCTTTGAAACACCGCAGTCGGTGGTGATCTTTGGCCAGCCCGGCATCAAGCTGACCGACCCCGATTATTACGCCGCCTTTGTCCTGAACCAGATCATCGGCGGCAGCGGCTTTGCCGCGCGGCTGATGGACGAGGTGCGCGAAAAGCGCGGCCTGACCTATGGCGTCTCGACCGATCTTGTCGGACGCGACCTGGCGGAAATCTGGGCCGGATCGCTGTCGTCCAGCAATGACAAGGTCGCCGAGGCGATCAAGGTCATCCGTCAGGTCTGGGCCGACACCGCCGCCAAGGGCGTGACCGAGGCCGAGCTTGAGGCCGCCAAAACCTATATGACCGGCTCTTATCCCCTGCGCTTTGACGGCAATGCACCCATCGCCAGCATTCTTGTCGGGATGCAGATGGAAGGTCTGCCCATCGACTATCCCGCCCACCGCAACGACAAGATCAACGCCGTGACGCTGGCGGATGTGAACCGCGTCGCCAAGCAGCTGATGGACCCGGGCCACCTGTCCTTCACCGTGGTCGGGCAGCCCGAAGGGCTGGAATAGACCCCGCCAATCCCATGGAAGAATCCCCTGCCCCATGCTATGGCTTGGGGCATGATAAACGCCGCCCCCTATATCCATGCGCCCGACCGGCCGGTAATCCGCCAGCTGGACGAGGGTGCCGTGAACCGCATCGCGGCGGGCGAGGTGGTGGAGCGGCCCGCCTCTGCCGTCAAGGAACTGGTGGAAAACGCGCTGGATGCGGGCGCGCGGCGCATCGACGTGGCCTATGCCGATGGCGGCAAGACGCTGATCCGGGTGACGGATGACGGCTGCGGCATGACGGCGGACGACCTGCCCCTGGCCCTGTTGCGCCATGCGACTTCCAAGATCGACGGGTCGGACCTTTTGAACATCCACACCTTCGGGTTCAGGGGCGAGGCGCTGCCCTCGCTGGGCGCGGTCGGCCGACTGACCGTCACCTCGCGCGCAGCCGGTCATGACGCCGCGGCCATCACCGTCGCGGGCGGGCGCGAGGCGCCGGTCCGGCCTGCCGCGCTGAACCGGGGCACCGTGGTCGAACTGCGCGATCTTTTCTTTGCCACGCCTGCCCGGCTGAAGTTCCTGCGGTCTGACCGGGCCGAGGCGCAGGCGATCGGCGATGTGATCCGGCGGCTGGCGATGGCCGAACCCTATGTCGCCTTTACCCTGCGCGATCTGACCGGCGGCGGCGAGGGGCGGCTGGTGCTGCGCACCGATGCCGAACAGGGCGATCTTTTCGACGCGCTCAGCCTGCGGCTGCGGGCGCTGATCGGCGCCGATTTCGCCGACAATGCGCTGGTGATCGACGCCGAGCGCGACGGTATCCGCCTGACCGGCTATGCCGCGCTGCCCACCTATTCGCGGGGCGCTGCGGTGGAACAGTACCTTTTCGTCAATGGCCGCCCGGTGCGTGACAAGCTGCTGATCGGTGCCCTGCGCGCCGCCTATCAGGACGTTCTGGCCCGCGACCGTCATCCGGCGGCCTGCCTGTTCCTGACACTGGACCCGACCCAGGTTGACGTGAACGTCCACCCCGCCAAGGCCGAAGTGCGGTTTCGTGAACCGGGTCTGGCGCGCGGGCTGATCGTGTCGGCGCTGCGCCATGCGCTGGCCCAGGGGGGGCACCGTGCCTCCAGCACCGTCGCCGGGCTGACCCTGGGCGCGTTGCGGCCTGAGCAGACAACTGGCGAGGCCCGCATCTACCAGATGGACCGGCCCGCCACCGCGACACTGGCCCGCGCGACGGCCTTTCAGGCCCCGCTCGCCCCCGCCTTTGCCGAATCCAGCGCCCGGTTCGAGCCCGCGCCAGCAGACGAGGACGCCGCCCGCCCGCTGGGTGCCGCCCGCGCGCAGGTCCATGAAAACTACATCATCGCCCAGACGGAAACCGGCATCGTCATCGTCGACCAGCACGCCGCCCATGAACGGCTGGTCTATGAACGGCTGAAGGGTCAGCGCGACCGGAACGGCGTGGCCCAGCAGGCCCTGCTGATCCCCGAAATCGTCGATGTGTCGGCGGGGGATGCAGCGCTTCTGCTTGACCATGCCGAAACGCTTGCCGCCCTTGGCCTGTCGCTGGAACCGTTCGGCGGCAGTGCCATCGCCGTCCGCACCACCCCGGCCATCCTTGGCCCGGTCAGCGCCGCGCCCTTGCTGCGCGACATTCTGGACGAACTCCACGACCTTGGCTCTAGCCAGCTTCTGGCGGCGCGGATCGACGCCATCCTGTCGCGCATGGCCTGCCATGGCTCGATCCGGTCCGGTCGCCAGATGCGGGTCGAGGAGATGAACGCCCTTTTGCGGGAAATGGAGGCGACGCCCCTGTCGGGCCAGTGCAACCATGGGCGACCGACCTATGTGGAACTGAAATTGTCCGACATCGAACGGCTGTTCGGGCGCACATGATCCAGATCGCCGGACAATCCTATGCCTTTGACGACCCGCGCGTCCTGGCCGCGCTGGCGGGTGGTGCGCTTCTGATCGCGCTGTTCGTCATTCTGATCCTGACCCTGCGATCGGCGGGCCGTTCTGCCCGTCTGGCCGAACCGATGCTGATGCAGATGGGCGCCCTTGGCCAGCGCGTGCAAAGCCTGTCGGACGGGCAACAGCAACTGGCGGGCGGCCTGCATCATGTGTCCGAAGCCAGCGCCAGCGCGCAGGCGAAGCTTCTGCAGCTGATGGAGGCGCGGCTGGCCGAAGTGTCACGCGGCATGAGCGAAAGCCTGCAGGGCAGCGCCACCCGCACCGCCCGCAGTCTGGGCGAGTTGCAGCAACGGCTGGAGACAATCGACAAGGCGCAGGCCAATATCGAAAAGCTGTCGGGCAATGTCCTGTCGCTGCAGGATATCCTGTCCAACAAGCAGACGCGCGGCGCCTTTGGCGAAATCCAGCTGAATGATATCGTGCAAAAGGCCCTGCCCACCGACAGCTATTCGATGCAGGCAACCCTGTCGAACGGCCGCCGCGCCGATTGCCTGATCCATCTGCCGAACCCGCCCGGCCCCATCGTCATCGACAGCAAATTCCCGCTGGAGGCCTACGAGGCCCTGCGCTGCGCCACCAACAATGCCGAACTGATCGAGGCGCAGCGGATGATGCGGATCGCTGTCCGCAGCCATATCAAGGCCATCGCCGAACGCTATATCGTCGAGGGCGAAACCGCCGACGGCGCGCTGATGTTCCTGCCGTCCGAGGCGGTCTATGCCGAACTCCACGCCAATTTCCCCGAACTGGTGCGCGAAGGCTTTGGCCTCAAGGTCTGGATCGTCTCGCCCACCACCTGCATGGCGACGCTCCACACGATGCGCGCCGTGCTGAAGGATGCGCGGATGCGCGAACAGGCCGGTGCCATCCGCAAGGAACTGGCGCTGCTGCATGGCGATGTCGACCGTCTGGGCGAAAGGGTCGGCAACCTTGACCGCCATTTCGGCCAGGCCGCCAAGGATATCGAGGAAATCAAGACCTCGGCCGAAAAGGCCGGGCGGCGGGCGCGGCGGCTGGACAATTTCGATTTCGAGGAACTGGCCGAAGGCGAAAAGACCCCAAAGGTTGTCCCCCTGGTCAAGCCGCAAGGTTAGGGGCTCTGCCCCTCCCCCGGATAAATCCGGGGTTCACCCCGGGATATTTTAACCACAATGAAAGACAATCATGGTGACTGGGGCTGCGGTACAGGCTGGGAAGCCGATGACCGCCCGCGATGAAAGCACCCCGCCCCCCGGCTTCGGCCGCCCGGGTGGGGTGCCGACTTGTCTTTCCCTTTCATTGTGGTCCAAATATCCCGCAGGGGGTGCGGGGGACGCGCAGTCCCCCGCTGCCGACAGGAAACAGGATATATGGGCCGGGCTTTGATGATCCAGGGCTGCGGCTCGAATGTCGGCAAGTCGCTGTTGGTGGCGGGCCTGTGCCGCGCCGCGCGGGCGCGGGGGCTGAGCGTTGCGCCCTTCAAGCCGCAGAACATGTCGAACAATGCCGCCGTTACGGCCGACGGCGGCGAGATCGGGCGGGCGCAGGCGCTGCAGGCGCTGGCCGCAGGGCTGGACCCCCATACCGACATGAACCCCGTGCTGCTGAAACCCGAAACCGATCAGGGCGCCCAGGTCGTGGTGCAGGGGCGGCGGCTGGCGACAGTCAGGGCCCGCGACTATGCGGCGCTGAAACCGCAACTGATGGGCGCGGTGCTGGACAGTTTCAACCGGCTGAGGGCAGCCCATGATCTGGTCATCGTCGAAGGGGCGGGCAGCCCGGCCGAGGTGAACCTGCGGGCGGGCGACATTGCCAACATGGGCTTTGCGCGGGCCGCTGATGTGCCGGTGATTCTGGCGGGCGATATCGACCGGGGCGGGGTGATCGCGCAGATCATCGGCACCCGGGCAGTGCTGGACCCGGAGGATCGGGCACTTGTCGCAGGATTCCTGATCAACAAGTTCCGGGGCGATCCACGCCTTTTTGACGATGGCTATGACCTGATCGCCGCCCGGACCGGCTGGCGCGGCTTTGGCGTCCTGCCCTGGTTTGCCGAGGCCGGGCATCTGCCCGCCGAAGATGCGCAGGACCTGCCGCGCGGTGGCGGTAACGGGCGGCTGCATGTGGCCTGTCTGGCCCTGTCGCGGATCGCCAATTTCGACGATCTTGACCCGCTGAAGCTGGAACCCGATGTGCGCCTGACCATGGTTCGCCCCGGCGACGCACTGCCCGGCGATGTGGATCTCTTGATCCTGCCCGGCACGAAATCCACGCGCGGCGATCTGGATTTCGTCCGGGCGCAGGGCTGGGATCTGGATATCCTGGCGCACCGGCGGCGGGGCGGATGCATCCTGGGCATCTGCGGCGGCTATCAGATGCTGGGCCGGGTCATCCGCGACCCGGAGGGGATCGAGGGGCCGCCGGGCGAAACGCCGGGTCTGGGCCTGCTGGATGTCGAGACGCTGATGGTACCCGACAAACGGCTGACCCGGGTCAGCGCCCGCCATGCACCCACCGGCGCCGCGATGGACGGATATGAGATTCACATCGGCCGGACCGACGGGCCGGACCGCGCCCGACCCTTTGCCCATGTCGGCGAGACGCCCGAGGGGGCGATGTCGCCGGACGGGCGGGTGATGGGGTCCTACCTGCATGGCATGTTTACCGGCGATGCCTTTCGCGGGGCTTTTCTGCAAGGTCTGGGGGCCGAGGCCCGTCTGACCTATGGCGCCGGGGTCGAGGCGGTGCTGGACCGTCTGGCAGGCCATGTCGAGACGCATCTGGATGTGGCTGGCCTTCTGGCGCTGGCACGCTAGTCGGCCCCGCAACGCCGCTTTCATGGTCCCGAAACCGGTTTCAGGTCGCATGAGGGGATGAGCGGCGCTAGTCAAAGGGGCAAGGAGACGATGAATGCCCACACTTCCTGTTCCCGTATTTTCCGCGCTGATCCTTGGATGGATGGGATATATGGCGCTGCGGCGGCGCGACCGTCACCCGATCTTTGCCGTTCTGATTCTGGCTTGCGCGGTTCAGGGTCTTATCACGGCCCTTGGCCAACACTACGGGATTGTCGCGGCGCGGCTGTTGCAGCCGGTGACGGCCAGCGCCATACCGCCGCTGGCCTATTCGACCCTGTTGATCTCGTCAGGCCGAAGCACCGTTCGGGACGCTGTCTGGCATGGGCTGGTGGTTCCGTTCACCTTGTTCGCCCTGATCGTCGCCCCGGAAACGTTGGATGTGATCCTGCCGGTTCTGTTTCTGACCTATGCCGGCGCCATCCACCTGGCCCTGCGGCGCGGCGACGCGGCCCTGCCCGGCGTTGCCCTGGACAAGGGCGACCAGCCGCTGCGGTTCTGGCATTTTCTGGCCCTTGCCCTGGCGCTGTCCGCGGTCAGCGATGTGCTGATCTACGCGGCACAGGTGGCAGGATTCGCCACGGCAAAAGGCTGGATCATTGCCGTCTTTTCCTCGACCTCGCTTCTGGCGCTTGGCCTTTTGTCGCAGTCAGAACCCTTTGCCGGCGAGAATGCGCCGACCGGGTCGGAGCCCGAACCTGCTGAAACCGCCGCCGATGCCGAAATCATGGCGCGGCTGGAGGAGCTGGTGCGTGACCGGCAGATGTACCTTGATCCTGCCCTGACACTGGCGCAGCTGGCACGGCGGCTGCATCTGCCGGTCAAGACCCTGTCAGGTGCGATCAACCGCAGCCGGGGTGAAAATGTTTCGCGCTATATCAACCAGTTCCGCATTGCCCATGCCTGCGGCCTGCTGAAGGCGGGGGAAAGCGTCACCGGCACGATCTATGCCAGCGGCTTCAACACCAAGTCGAACTTCAACCGCGAATTCCTGAGGATTACCGGGATGGCGCCGGGGGCGTGGCTGGCATCAGAGACGGCGCCCCCGGTGATCAGGCGGCTTACGACTTCGGGGTCGAGCTGACGCCGACCTGGGCGGGGCGCAGCAGCCGGTCGTGCAGCATGAAGCCTTCGGTCATCACCTGAATGATGTCGCCGGCCTTGGTGCCGGGCAACGGCGCCTCGAACATCGCCTGATGCAGCTGGGGATCGAACGCCTCGCCCACTTGCGGGGCGATCGGGGTGACGCCGTGGCGGGTCATCACGTTGATCAGTTCGCGCAAGGTCAGTTCGACGCCTTCGATCAGCGCCTTGGCGGCGGCGCGCTGTTCGTCACCCGCCGTATCCAGTGCCCGGCGCAGGTTGTCATAGACGGGCAGCAGATCGCGAGCGAGCTTGGTGCCGCCGTATTGTTCCGCCTCGCGCCGGTCCCGCTCGCCGCGCTTGCGGATATTTTCCGCATCGGCCAGCGCCCGCATGAAACGGTCCTTCATCTCGTCGCGTTCGGCCTTCAGCGCCTCGATCTCGGCCAGCAGGGGGTCGCTGTCCAGCATCTCCTCGCCCATCAGCGCCTGATCTTCGGCCAGTTCGTCTTTCTTCATCTCGCTCATCAACTCTGTCCCTTGCGCTCGCCCGACAGAAGCCTGCCGACAAGCTGCGCCGTATAGTCGACGATCGGGACGATGCGACCATAGTTCAGTCGCGTCGGACCGATGACACCGACGGCGCCAATGATCTTACGGTCCGCGTTCATATAGGGAGAGACCACCAGAGAGGAACCCGAAAGTGAGAAAAGTTTGTTTTCCGAGCCGATAAAAATGCGCACGCCTTCGCCCGCTTCGGCCAGTTGCAGGAATTCGGCGATGTCGCGCTTGCGCTCCAGATCGTCAAAGAGGCTGCGGATGCGGGCAAGGTCGGCCTCGGACCCCTGATCCAGAAGGTTCGACTGGCCCCGGACGATCAGCCGTTCGTGGGATTCGCCCTGACCATCCCACAGCGCCACGCCGCTTTCCACCAGCGCCCGGGCCAGATCGTTCAGTTCCTGCCGCCGCGTCGCGATTTCCTGCGCCATGTCGCGACGCAGATCGGTCAGGGTTCGACCTTCGGCAATGGCGTTCAGAAAGTTCGCCGCCTCGCGCAGCGACGACGGCGTCTGGCCCGGGGGCGGTGTGAACAGCCGGTTTTCGACCTGACCATCGGCAAAGACCAGCACCACCAGCGCCCGGTCCGGGGCAAGCGAGACGAATTCGACATGCCGGATCGGCGCTTCGCGCTTTGGCGTCAGTACAAGGCTGGCGCCGTGGGTGATGCCTGACAGCGCGGCACCCACCCGATCCAGAAGACCGCCCACATCCTGTTCCGTGGGGCCAAGCGTCGCATCGATGGCCTGCCGGTCGGCCAAAGTGACCGTCGAAACCTCCATCATCCCGTCGACGAACATGCGCAGGCCCGCTTGCGTGGGCACCCGGCCCGCCGAAATGTGGGGGCTGTCCAAAAGGCCCAGATATTCCAGATCCTGCATCACATTGCGGATCGTGGCTGCCGACAGCTTTTCGCTCATGATCCGGGTCAGGGACCGCGAGCCGACCGGATCGCCATTGTCCAGATAGCCTTCGACCACGCGGCGAAAGACCTCGCGCGAGCGGTCGTTCATCTGCGACAGGATTTTCGAGCCATCACTCATCACCTCCTGATTAAAGAGCCTGGGCCACAGGCGTCAATCGGGGTTGCATCGGCCGGGGGGCGCCCCTTAATGGGCGCGACCAAGCGAAAGGACCGACTATGCGACCCTCTGGCCGGAAACTGGATGACATGCGCGCCGTCTCGATCGAGGTGGGGGTGACCAAACATGCCGAAGGCTCGTGCCTGATCCGCTGCGGCGATACGCAGGTGATCTGCACCGCGACGATCGAGGACAAGCCGCCGAGCTTTCTGAAAGGCACCGGGCTGGGCTGGGTCACGGCGGAATATGGGATGCTGCCGCGCGCCACCAATACCCGCAACCGGCGCGAGGCGGCGGCGGGCAAGCAGTCGGGCCGCACGCAGGAAATCCAGCGGCTGATCGGCCGGGCGCTGCGGGCGGGCGTGGACCGCGTGGCGCTGGGTGAGCGGCAGATCGTTGTCGATTGCGATGTGATTCAGGCCGATGGCGGGACGCGCTGCGCATCGATCACCGGCGGCTGGGTGGCGCTGCGGCTGGCGGTGAACAAGCTGCTGAAGGCCGGGGCCCTGGTCAGCGATCCGATCGTTGACCACGTGGCCGCGGTCAGTTGTGGTATTTACGCGGGTCAGCCGGTGGTCGATCTGGATTATGCCGAGGACAGCGAGGCGGGAACCGACGGCAATTTCATCCTGACCGGACGCGGGCGGCTGATCGAGGTGCAGATGTCGGCCGAGGGCGCGACCTTCAGCCGGGACGAGATGGGGCGGCTTCTGGATCTGGCCGAAGGCGGCATCCGCACTCTGGTCGAGGCGCAGAAGGCAGCGATTGGATGAGGCGGTTCACGGGCGATCGGCTGTTGGTGGCAACCCACAATCGCGGCAAGATCGACGAGATTGCCGCGATGCTGGCCCCCTATGGCATCACCTGCATCAGCGCCGCCGAGATGGGCCTGCCCGAGCCGGACGAGACAGAGACGACCTTTGTCGGCAATGCGCGGATCAAGGCCCGTGCGGCATCGCAGGCAACCGGACTGCCCGCGCTGGCAGACGACAGCGGCATAGAGGTCGAAGCGCTGAGCGGGGCGCCGGGCGTCTATACTGCGGACTGGGCAGCCACGCCCGCGGGGCGCGACTTTGTAAAGGCAATGACCCGCACTTGGGCCGAATTAGAGACTGTTTCCGCCCCCTACCCCCGCCGCGCCCGGTTCTGCGCGACCATGGTCATGGCCTGGCCGGACGGGCATGACGAGGTTGTGGAGGGCAAGGTCGAAGGGCAGGTCGTCTGGCCGATGCGGGGCACACTGGGCCATGGCTATGACCCGATGTTCCAGCCCGATGGTTATGAACTGACCTTTGCCCAGATGGACCCGGCCGAAAAGAACCGGATTTCGCACCGCGCCGATGCGTTCCGCAAACTGGCGCAATTGTTCGAGGGGAAGTGATGCAGCTGATTTCGACCGGATCGCCGTTTGAGAAGACCATGGGCTATAGCCGTGCGGTGGTGAAGGGGCCCTGGTGTTTCGTCTCGGGCGTCACCGGCTATGACTATGCGACGATGATCATGCCCGAGGATGTGGCGGAACAGGCGCGCAACTGCTTTCGCACCATCATCTGGGCGCTGGAGCAGGGCGGCTTTGCCCTGACCGATACGGTCCGGGTCCAGTATACTGTGACCGACGCAGCGCTGGTTGACGCGATCGTGCCGGTTCTGGGCGAGTTTCTGGGCGACATCCGGCCGGCGGCCACCATGGTGATCGCCGGGCTGATCCGGCCCGAGATGAAGGTCGAAATCGAAGTGACGGCGCTGAAGGTGTAAGAGGCGGGGAGGCGCTGCCTCCCCGCACCCCTCCGGGATATTTGAAAACTGATGAAGGGCGGACTGGTGGAGGATTGGCGGCATGGCGGGTTCGGGATCTATATCCACTGGCCCTTCTGCACGTCGAAATGCCCCTATTGCGACTTCAACAGCCATGTGGCGCAGACGATCGATCAGAAGCGCTGGCAGGCGGCCTATCTGGCCGAGATTGACCGGCTGGCGGCAGAGACGCCGGGACGGGTGTTGAACAGTGTCTTTTTCGGAGGCGGCACGCCATCGCTGATGGACCCGGATGTCGTGGCCGCCGTGCTGAAACGCATCCGGGCGCGCTGGCCTCTGGCCAACGACCTGGAGGTGACGCTGGAGGCCAATCCCGGATCGGTCGAGGCCGGGCGGTTCCGGGCCTATGCCGAAGGGGGTGTGAACCGGCTGTCGATGGGGATGCAGGCGCTGAATGATCCTGACCTGCAGCGGCTGGGCCGGATGCATACGGTGGCCGAGGGGCGGCGGGCCTTTGACATTGCGCGGGCGGCCTTCGGGCGGGTGAGCTTTGATCTGATCTATGCGCGGCAGGATCAGGATCTGGCAAGCTGGCGTGCCGAACTGGGCGAAGCCCTGGCGATGGCGGTCGATCACTTCTCGCTTTACCAGCTGACCGTCGAGGACGGGACCGTCTTTGGGGCCAGGGCGGCGGCGGGGCATCTGAAAGGACTGCCAAACGAGGATGTGTCATCGGATATGTATCTGATAACACAGGATATTTGCGCGACTGCCGGATTGCCCGGCTATGAGATTTCCAACCACGCGCGGGTCGGCGCGGAAAGCCGGCACAATTTGATCTACTGGCGCTATGGCGACTATGCCGGAATCGGCCCCGGGGCGCATGGGCGCCTGACGCTGAGCGGTGGGCGGCGCTATGCGACCGAGGCCCCAAAAGCGCCCGGCGCCTGGCTGGAGCGTGTGGAGCAAAGCGGCGTCGGTGAAGGGCCGCGCGAACCTTTGTCCGGTGCAGATCAGGCGACCGAATTCCTGCTGATGGGCATGCGACTGGCCGAGGGTGTGGAGATGAATCGCTTCACGGCCCTTAATGGTGCGGCGCTGAGCCCGTCAACGATTGGCCGGCTGGAGGAGCTGGGAATGGTCTGGAGCCGGGCCGGGCGGATTGGCGCGACCGGCGCGGGGCGACCGGTGCTGAATGCGATTCTGCGGGAACTTTTGGCATGATGCGTCTGGTCTGGCTGATCATCGGGCTGATTGCAGTGGCGCTGGGAACCATCGGCCTGTTCCTGCCGTTTCTGCCGACCGTTCCGTTCCTGCTGTTGGCGGCCTTTGCCTTTGGCCGGTCATCGGCGCGACTGCACCGCTGGTTGATGTCACACCCGACATTCGGGCCGATGGTCCGTGACTGGAACGAGCGCGGCGCCATTTCCCGAAAGGCCAAATATCTGGCCACCGCTTCGATCCTGCTTGCGCTTTTTCTGTCGCTGCTGATGGGCTTTGGCCTGACCGTCATCCTGGTGCAGGCCGTAACCCTGTCTGCGGTCACCCTGTTCATCTGGACCAGACCCGACTAACGCACCTGCGACAGGATCTGGCAAAGTTCGTCAAGCTGATCGAGCGTCTTGTAGCTGATGATCAGCTGCCCGCCATCGTGGCCCTTGTGGTCGATGACCACCTTCATGCCCAGGTTTGCCGACAGATCCTGTTCCAGAACCCGGGTGTCGGCATCCTTGTCCGATGCGGGGCGGTTGCGCGTACCCTGCCCTGCCGCTGCTTTCGGAGCCTGTGCCAGCCGTTCCGTTTCACGAACCGAAAGCCCCTGGTCTATCACCCGCCGCGCCAGGCCGATGGGATCGTCGGTCGTGATCAGCGCGCGCGCATGACCGGCGGTCAGTTTGCCCTCGCGCAGCCAGGTCAGGACCTGATCGGGCAGGTTCAGAAGGCGCAGAAGATTGGCGATGTGACTGCGGCTTTTCGACAGGGCTTCGGCCAGCCGTTCCTGCGTATGACCAAACCGGTCCATCAGCTGACGATAGCCCATCGCCTCTTCGACCGGATTGAGGTCGGCGCGCTGGATATTTTCGATGATCGCCAGTTCCAGAAGTTCGCTATCCGTCACCTCGCGCAGCAATGCAGGGACCTGATGCAATTGGGCGATCTGGGCGGCGCGCCAGCGGCGTTCGCCGGCAACAATTTCGTAATGATCTGATTTTCTTGGATTATTTCTGACAATCAGGGGCTGGATGATGCCCTTTTCGCGGATCGACGCCGCCAATTCCTCTAGCGCTTCGCGCGGAAAGTCGCGGCGGGGCTGGTCGGGATTCGGCTCGATCAGCTCGATCGGGATCAGCAGATCGGGGCGGCGGGGCGCCGACTCGGCCTCGGGCGCCACGTCGGCCATCAGGGCCGCCAGCCCGCGGCCAAGACCACGACGTTCGGTGTGTTTGTCTGTCATGTCGGGACCTTTCAGGCGCGTTTTGCGTGACGGGAAAGCAGTTCTTGCGCCAGGGCGCGATAGGCCGCCGCCCCCCTGGATGCGCTGTCATAGTTGAGAACGGGGACCGAGTAGGACGGCGCCTCGGACACGCGCACATTGCGCGGAATCACGGTGCGGAACACAAGCTCCCCCAGATTGGCCCGGGCATCCGCCTCGACCTGCTGGCTCAAGTTGTTGCGTCCGTCATACATGGTCAACACAACCCCTTCGATGCGAAGGTCTTTATTCGCGCTTTGCCGGACTGTTCTGACGGTCAGCATCAGCTGGGACAACCCCTCTAGCGCGAAGAATTCGGCCTGCAGGGGCACCAGCACCGACTGGGCCGCGATCATCGCATTGACCGTCAGAAGCGACAGCGACGGCGGGCAGTCGATCAGTACATAATCGAACCCGTACCCGTCTATCCCCGGACCGGTCAGCGCATCGTGCAACAGGAACGAACGTTTTTCATTGGCCACAAGCTCGATATCCGCAGACGACAGGTCGGTGGTGGCCGGGCACAGAAACAGGCCCCCAAAGGCGGTCGGGCGAATCACATCGGCGATCGCCACATCTTCGATCAGAAGATCGTAGGTTGTCAGGCCGCGTGCGCCGGGTTCAGCCCCAAGGCCGGTCGAGGCATTGCCCTGCGGGTCAAGATCGACCAGCAGAACCCGCCTGCCCTGCTCTATCAGGGCGGCCGCAAGGTTGATCGCGGTCGTCGTCTTGCCCACCCCGCCCTTCTGGTTGGCAATGGCGATGATGCGGGGGCCGGCGGGGCGCGTCGGGTCAGGCACGGTCAATTTCCCTGATCAGATAGATTATCGCGGCCGGATCGGTCACGCTGCCAGCTGTTTCATATGAAAACCGCTGGGTTTCAAGGGCTTGACTCAGCTCTTCGGCATGAGTCGCGCCTTTTGGAAAGAGAGCAGTGCCGGTCGGTGCCAGATGACGACGGGCATGGCGCACCAGATCCGGCAGCGGCGCCAGGGCGCGCGCAGAAAGAACGTCGGCCTGCAGCGGGGCGATTGCCTCTATCCTGTCGGCCAGAACCTCCACCGTCAGGCCCAACGCCTTGCTGGCCGTCATCAAAAAGGCGGCCTTGCGCCGATCGCTTTCCACCAGACTGACCCGCAGCCCGGGGCGTTCGTCCGCAGCCAGTATCGCCACGACCAGCCCTGGAAAACCGCCGCCGCTGCCCAGATCGGCCCAGTGGGCGCCTTTGGGGGCAAGATCGAAAAGCTGGGCAGAATCAAGAAAGTGCCGGGACCACAGGTCGTCCAGCGTCGAGCGGGCCACAAGGTTGATTGCGGGAGTCCACTTGCGGATCAGAGCTTCGTAACTTTGCAGCCTGCCCAATGTTTCACGTGAAACATTGCGCTTCTTCAGAAAAACGTCGACGCTCATCCTGCCGCTCGCGCCCGGGAATTGCGCCGCAGGATGGCCAGGATCAGCGTCAGCGCCGCCGGTGTCATGCCTTCAATTCGGCCCGCCTGCGCCAGCGTCGCCGGTCGCGCACGCTGCAGTTTGCCCTTCAACTCTGAAGACAGGCCGTCCAGCAGGCTATAGTCGAACCCGTCGGGAATCTCCTGTGCTTCGTCGCGCTGAAGACGCTCGGCGTCCGCCTTTTGCCGATCGATGAAGGTCGAATAGAGCGCATCACATTCCAGTTGCCGCCGGATATCGGGGGGAATGGCCGCGATCCCGGCATCTGCCGCGATCAGCTGGTCAAAGCCAACATCCGGCATCGACAGCAGCCGATAGGCGGAACGCTTCTGGCCATCCTGATTGACGTGAATACCCTGCGCCAGTGCCTGCTGCGGGGTAAAGATCAGCGATTCCAAAAGGTTGCGCCCGGACTGAAGCGCCTCCATCTTCGTCTCGAACGCCGCTTGGCGCGCCGCGCCGACGCAGCCGAGCGCGATCCCCTGCCCTGTCAGGCGCTGATCGGCATTGTCCGCACGCAGCGACAGGCGAAACTCGGCGCGCGAGGTAAACATGCGGTAGGGCTCTGAGACGCCTCGGGTGGTCAGGTCGTCCAGCATCACGCCGATATAGCTTTCCGACCGACCAAAAATCACCGGCCCAGCGCCCGCCGCCAGTCGCGCGGCGTTGAGACCGGCAACCAGGCCCTGCGCACCAGCCTCTTCATATCCCGTCGTGCCGTTGATCTGGCCGGCCAAAAACAGGCCGGGCACGTCCTTCAACTCCAGCGTCGGCTTCAGCGCGCGCGGATCGACATAGTCATATTCGATCGCATAGCCGGGCTGGGTGATGACCGCGTGCTCTAGCCCCACGATCGAATGCACATACTCTTCCTGCACCTCTGCGGGCAGCGAGGTTGAAATTCCGTTCGGATAGATCGTCGGGTCATCCAGCCCTTCTGGCTCCAGAAACACCTGATGGGTGTTCTTGTCGGCGAACCGGACCACCTTGTCCTCGATCGACGGGCAATAGCGCGGGCCGACACCTTCGATATGCCCCCCGTACATCGCCGAACGATCCAGGTTATCGCGTATGATCTGATGGGTCCGCTCATTCGTATGGGTGATACCACAGGAAACCTGGTGGGCGAACGGCCTGCTGTGCAGAAAGGAAAACACGGTCGGATCATCGTCGCCCGACTGGCTTTCCAGACGACCCCAGTCAATCGTCCGGCCATCCAGACGCGGCGGGGTTCCGGTCTTCAGCCGCCCCATCGGCAAGGACAGGTCGCGCAAGCGGTTGGCCAGGGGCACAGACGGGCGGTCACCCATCCGGCCGCCGTCGCGCCTGACATCCCCAATATGGATCAGACCGCGCAGAAATGTGCCGGTGCAGAGGACAACCGCGCGGGCCGACAAGGGTGTGCCATCTGCCAGCCTCAGGCCCGCAACAGCCTGGCCTTGCATCATCAGGTCGGCCGCCTCGCCTTCGACCACCTCCAGCCCCTGAGTTGCGGCAATTTCCGCCTGCATCGCCTGACGGAACAGCTTCCTGTCGGCCTGCGCGCGCGGCCCCTGCACCGCAGGCCCCTTGCGGCGATTGAGCAACCGGAACTGAATGCCGGCCTTGTCGGCCACCCGCCCCATCAGACCGTCCAGCGCGTCGATCTCGCGCACCAGATGGCCCTTGCCCAGGCCGCCAATCGCCGGATTGCAGGACATCACGCCAATCGTATCGGCGCGCATCGTTACCAGCGCCGTATGCGCACCCATCCGCGCTGCGGCATGCGCAGCCTCCGCGCCCGCATGGCCGCCACCCACAATGATCACGTCAAAATGTTTCACGTGAAACAATCCTACTTTCCGATGCAGAAGCTGGCGAAGATCTCGTCCAGAAGATCCTCGACATCCACCCTGCCAACCAAGGAATCCAGCGCCCGAATCGCCTGCCGCAGATGCTCTGCCGCCAGCTCGGCCCGGTCGGGCCCCGCCCATACCTCATTTTCCGCCGATTCCAAAGAGGCAATCGCCACCTGCATCGCTGTCCGGTGCCGCTCCCGCGTCATCAGACCTGCCGCTGCGGCCCGCTTTTCCAGCCGATCGGCAACAGCGGCAACCAGTTGGTCAAGCCCCTCGCCCGTCAGGCCGGACACCGCCATCCCCGGCCGCGCCGCCACATCGGCCTTGCCCCAGACCAGCAGGTCATCGTCCGCTGGCGGCAACAGCGGCACATCCTGACCGTCCAAAAGGAAAATCCGCAGGTCTGCCGCCGCCGCCCGCTCCAACGCCCGCTCGATCCCGATCGCCTCGACCCGGTCATCGCTATCCCGCAGACCCGCCGTGTCCAGCAACGTCACAGGCAGACCGCGCAGGTCCATGCGCACTTCAATCACATCCCGCGTCGTCCCGGCCACGTCCGAGGTTATGGCCGCCTCGCGCCCCGCTAAGGCATTGAGAAGTGTGGATTTTCCGGCATTCGGCCGCCCGACGATGGCCACCTCGTACCCGTCCCTGATCCGCTCTGCCGCGCCAACGCCCGCCACCTCGCGCCGCAGGTCCTGCCCGACAGATGCCACCAGCGTGCGAACCTCTGGCCCCACATCGACCGGCACATCCTCGTCGGCGAAGTCAATCGTGGCCTCCAGCAGCGCTGCAGCCCGGATCAGATCGCGTCGCCATCCCTCGGCCCGCGCTCCGATCGCACCCGTCAGAACCCGCAGCGCCTGCTTGCGTTGGGCCTCCGTCTCGGCGTCGATCAGATCAGCCAGCCCCTCGACCTGCGCCAGATCGAGCCGTCCGTTTTCCAAGGCCCGGCGGGTGAACTCCCCCGGCTCTGCCATGCGCAAACCCGGCAGCCCGCCCAGCACCCGCAGCGCCGCCGCGACTACGGCCGTTGCGCCATGAAGATGCAGTTCCGCCGCCTCTTCCCCGGTGAAGCTTGCGCCCTTGGCAAAGGTCAGAACCAGCGCCTCGTCCAGAACCTCGCCCTGCCAGACCAGCCGCCGAACCGCGGCCCGTCGCGCCTGCGGCACAGCGCACAGCGCACCGACCGCCGCCCAGGCGCCGGGACCAGACAGCCGGACCACCGCGACCCCTGCCTTGCCGCGCGCCGAGGCAAGGGCAAAGATCGTATCCATGCCCGGCCCCCGTCAGGCGTTCATCGATTCAAAGAATTCGCCGTTGGTCTTGGTCTGCTTCAGCTTCGACAGAAGGAATTCGATGGCATCCGTCGTGCCCATCGGATTCAGGATGCGGCGCAGCACATAGGTCTTTTGCAGGTCCTTCTGATCGACCAGCAAATCTTCCTTCCGGGTGCCGGATTTCAGAATATCCATCGCCGGGAAGGTGCGCTTGTCGGCGACCTTGCGGTCCAACACAATCTCCGAGTTGCCGGTACCCTTGAACTCTTCGAAAATCACCTCGTCCATCCGGCTGCCGGTATCAATCAGCGCCGTCGCGATGATGGTCAGCGATCCGCCTTCCTCGATATTCCGCGCCGCACCAAAGAAGCGCTTGGGCCTCTGCAGGGCGTTGGCATCCACACCACCCGTCAGAACCTTGCCGGATGAGGGAACAACAGTATTGAACGCACGACCAAGTCTTGTGATTGAGTCCAATAAAATCACAACATCTCGCTTATGCTCGACCAGGCGCTTGGCCTTTTCGATCACCATTTCCGACACAGCCACATGCCGCGTCGCCGGTTCGTCAAAGGTCGAGGAGACGACCTCGCCCTTGACCGACCGCTGCATGTCGGTGACTTCCTCGGGCCGTTCGTCGATCAGCAGCACGATCAGATAGCATTCGGGATGATTGATCGCGATCGAATGGGCGATATTCTGCAAAAGAACCGTCTTGCCCGTGCGCGGCGGCGCCACGATCAGCGCCCGCTGGCCCTTGCCGATCGGACAGACCAGATCGATGATCCGCGCCGACTTGTCCTTGATCGTCGGATCCTCGATCTCCATCTTCAGCCGCTCGTCGGGATAAAGCGGCGTCAGGTTGTCGAAGGCCACCTTGTGGCGGGCCTTTTCCGGGTCTTCGAAGTTGATCTTCGTCACCTTGGTCAGGGCAAAATAACGCTCGTTCTCGCCCGGTGCGCGGATCACCCCTTCGATCGTGTCGCCGGTCCGCAGCGAATATTGCTTCAGCATCTCGGGGCTGACGTAAATGTCATCCGGCCCTGGCAGATAGTTCGCCGCCGCCGACCGCAGAAACCCGAACCCGTCCTGCAAAACCTCGACCACGCCGTCGCCGCCGATCTCGTACCCTTCGTCGGCATATTCGCGCAGGATCGAGAACATCATCTCGCCCTTGCGCATGGTCGAGGCATTCTCGATCTCCAGCTCCTCTGCCATCGCCAACAGGTCGGCGGGGCTTTTCAGCTTCAGATCGGCAAGGTTCAGGCGCTCATGGCTCATGCGGATATATCCTGCGCGGCAAAAGGTCAGTGATGGAATGCGGAGAAACACCCTGCCGGACGGCGGGCTTGGCCTTCAGATAGGGGCATGCCCCCGGAAAGTCAATGAAAGCTCAGAATTTCACGATGACCGAGATGACAATCACCGCCAGGAACAGCGTCGGCACCTCGTTCATCACCCGGTAGGTCCGGCCTGAACGCCGGTTGTTTCCGGCAAGAAAATCCTTGCGCCTGTAGCCCAGCCAATGGTGAAACCAGGTCATTCCCAGAACACCCCCGGCCTTGGTCCAGGGCCAGACTTCGCCCCAGCTGACAATGCCCGGCGTAAAGACCAGCGCCAGCCCGAAAACCCAGGTTGCCACCATCGCCGGGTTCATGATCAGCCGCAGAAGCTTCCGCTCCATCGTCTGAAACAGAAGATCGGTTTCACTGCCCTGCGCGACGCTTTCAGCATGATAGACGAAAAGCCGCGGAAGATAGAAAATCCCGGCCATCCAGGCAATCACCGACATCACATGAAAGGCCTTGGTCCAGGGATAGGCCAGCGCAAGAAGGTCAGTCATCACACACCTCTGGCCGCTTCCCTACTTCTTAAGAACTCTATTTAAAAGAAAGAATTGATGATGAACTAGGCCCTGTGGGTATGGGGATTGTCCGGTTCATCCGACCGTCCGTCCCCAACCGGACAAGCCAAAGGAAAAGCATGTGTGAAAACCTGTTGATGGATTTATATATTGTTTTTCAATAAGTTGGCATAAGAAAAACTTGCAGATGCCGCCCAGGACATCCACAGGCCGCTAGGTTCCGGCGACAGTCCCCAGCCAATCGAACAGCAAACCCACAGCCGGGCAACCTGCCCCGTTCAGCTTGACAAATATCGACTTATCCCGCTTGTCAAAGTCACAAGGGTTTAGCCCCCAGATGATCCCTTCCCTGTTCCAGCGCTTGCCCACAGGCCTGTCCCCATGACCCTGTCACTGACCCGCCCGCTTATCCTTGCCTCCTCCTCTGACATCCGGGCGCGTCTTTTGACGGATGCCGGGCTGAACTTCAGCGTCGAACCGGGCCGGATCGACGAACAGGCGGTTCAGGCGGCGCACCGGGCCGAGGGCGGCACGGCCTATGATCTGGCCGACCTTCTGGCTGAACTGAAGGCGCTGAAAATCTCTGACCGGCGACCGACAGCCATGGTCATCGGCGCCGATCAGGTTCTGGATTGCGATGGCCGCTTGCTGGCCAAGCCCGAAACGCCCGATCAGGCCCGCGACCAGCTGGCCTTTTTGTCGGGCCGCACCCACCGGCTGCTGTCCGCCGCCGTCGTGGCCGAAGGCGGGCGGCCGCTTTGGCGCCATGTCGGTCAGGTCAGGATGACCATGCACAGGCTCACCCCGGTCGAGATCGACAATTATGTCACCGAATACTGGGACGAGATCCGCCATTCCGTCGGCTGCTACCGGATCGAGGCCGAAGGCGTGCGGCTATTTTCCCGCATCGAGGGGGATTTCTTTCATATCCTTGGTCTGCCGCTGATCGAACTCTTGACCTGGCTTCGAATTCGCGGCGACATCGTCGCATGACCGACCATCCCCGCATTCCTCTTGCTGCCGTGATCGGCTCGCCCGTGGCCCATTCACGGTCGCCGCGTCTGCATGGCTATTGGCTGAAAAAATACGGAATTGCCGGTCACTATGTGCCGCTTGATGTCGACCAGTCCAATCTGGAACAGGTGATCCGCACCCTGCCCAAGGCGGGCTTTGTCGGCGCCAATGTCACGATCCCGCACAAGGAAACGGTGCTGGCCCTGGCCGACGTGGTCACCGACCGCGCCGCCTTGATCGGCGCGGCCAACACGCTGATCTTTCGCAAGGATGGCCGCATTCACGCCGACAATACCGATGGCTATGGCTTCACCGCCAATCTGGCCCAGAACGCGCCCGGCTGGCAACCGACCCGCGCCTCTGCCGCGGTCTTTGGGGCCGGAGGCGCCGCCCGCGCCGTCATCGCCTCGCTGCTGGAGGTTGGTGTGCCGGAAATCCGCCTGACCAACCGCACCAAGGCCCGGGCCGAAGCGCTACGGATGGAATTTGGCGCCAAAGTCGTGGTCTATGACTGGGCACAGGCCGGCAACATGCTGGAAGATGCGCTGACCGTCGTGAACACGACGGCGCTGGGCATGGTCGGCAAGCCGGAGTTCCGGGTACCGCTGGATGCCCTGTCGCCCAAGGCCACGGTGACCGATCTGGTCTATACCCCCCTGATGACGAAATTCCTGACCGAGGCCGAGGCGCTGGGCTGCACGGTCGTCGATGGTCTTGGCATGCTCTTGCATCAGGCGGTGCCTGGCTTTGAACGCTGGTTCGGCCAAAAACCCGAGGTGGATCAGGCCACGCGCGACGCGGTTCTGGGCGAATGAACCGCCCGTTCATTCTGGGGCTGACCGGTTCTATCGGCATGGGCAAATCGACCACGGCCGCCATGTTCGCGGACGAGGGCGTTCCGGTCTGGGATGCCGATGCGGTGGTCCACCGGCTTTACGGTCCCGGGCAGCCCGTCGCCCGGGTGATAGGCACCCGTTTTCCGCAAGCGATCGATGCCGATGGCCGGGTAGACCGCCCTGTGCTGCGGGCTTTGGCTGCCAGCGATCCGGCGGTCTTGGATTGGCTGAACGCCCTGGTGCATCCGCTGACCGCATCGGATCGCTCTGCATTCATCGCTGCCAATGCGGATCAGCCGATCCTGGTCCTGAACGTGCCGCTTCTGTTTGAAACGGGCGCCGATGCGCTTTGCGATGCGGTCCTGGTTGTCACGGCCAGCCCCGAGGTTCAGCGCGCCCGTGTCCTTGACCGCGGCATCAGCGAAGGTGACTTCAGCATGATCCTGGGCCGCCAGAGTCCAGATGCAGAAAAACGCGCGCGGGCCGATTATACGATCGAGACACTCAGCAAGGATCAGACCCGCGCGGCAGTCCGTGCCCTGTTGCAGACCCTGAAGGCCCGGCATGCGTGAAATCGTTCTGGACACGGAAACCACCGGCTTCGAGCCGTCCGAAGGCCACCGGATCGTCGAAATCGGCGCTATCGAGCTTTTCAACCATATGCCCACCGGGCGCACCTATCACCAATATATCAACCCCGAACGCAGCATGCCGACCGAGGCCTTTCAGGTGCATGGGCTGGGCGACGATTTTCTGCGCGACAAGCCGCGCTTTGCCGACATCGCCCTGGCGTTTCTGCAGTTCATCGGCGCCGAGTCGCGGCTGGTGATCCACAATGCCGCCTTTGACATGAAATTCCTGAATGCCGAACTGACCTGGGCCAGCCAACCGCTGATCGCCCCCGATCGCGCGCTGGACACGGTCGCCATGGCACGGCGCAAGTTTCCCGGTGCGCCCGCATCACTTGATGCCTTGTGCCGTCGCTTCGGTATCGACAATTCGGCCCGCGAAAAGCATGGCGCGCTTCTGGACAGCGAACTTCTGGCCGAGGTTTATCTGGAACTTATCGGCGGCCGGCAACCTGACTTCGGTCTTTCGGGCGGCCCCTCTGCCCAAACATCGGGCACACAGGACGAAGGCCAGACCTGGGTGCCGCAGCGCCGCCCCGCCCCGCTGCCCCCGCGTCTGACGGACGCCGAGGCAAAGGCCCACGCAGCTTTTGTCGACAGCATGGGCGAAAAAGCGATCTGGAACCGCTACGCCGCCGACTAGTGCCCGGTGGCCTTTAGTACCACCGAGAAGGTCCGCCACAGGATGGCCAGATCCGACTTCAGGCTGAGCGAGCGGGCATAGGCTTCGTCATAATGGACCCGCTCGGCAAAGCCACCGGCATTGCGGCGGCTGACCTGCCACAGGCCCGAAATGCCCGGACGCACCCGGTAATAGGCGGCATCAACCTGCCCCCCGGCATATAGCGCCTGCTGTTCGGGCATGAACGGGCGCGGCCCGACCAGCGACATGGTGCCCGTCAGCACGTTCCACAGTTGCGGCAGCTCATCCAGGCTGGATTTCCGCAAAAACCGTCCCAGCCGCGTGATCCTGGGATCATTCGCGAGCTTTTGATTCTGGGCCCATTCAGCCGCAATCGCCGGATCGCTTTCGCAAAGTTGCGCCAACACGGCATCGGCATCCCGCACCATCGTCCGTACTTTCCAGCAACGGAAACGGCGCCCGCCGCGCCCGATGCGGTGCTGGACATAGAGCGGACTACCCCCCTGCAGCCAGGTCAGCAGCAGGATCAGGCTCAACAGCGGCAGAACGACCGGCGCCGCCATCAGCACAACGCCAACATCCAGAAGGCGCTTCAGAACCGATGAGTAAAGGCGTGAGACGGGGCGAACGGGTACGGCAATCGAAAAATCGGCATAGGGCACAGTCATACGGACGGACTCCAACCTGTTGTCTCTGACCGGACCAAGCCCCCAAGGCCCCATCGTGCTTAACGCCCCCCTTGGTTAGGCAAGCGCCTCGCAATCTGCAATTGTCTTCTGGGGGGCCGTTCGAAATTCAATGTTCTTGAAATGGAACCAATTTACAAAATGTTCAAGAATCGGACACATTTTAGAAAAAGCGATTGTTTTCAAAGGAATAGAGAGAGCTTCGGCCGACCCCGCCAAGCCAAAGCAAGGCGGGCAAACGGTCATACTATGGCAAAATTTAGACGAACCGATTCCACAGATTTTCCAGCCGCTCCTGTCGTCCGGAAACCGGTTGGGGATTAAGGTTCTTGGTCAACACAAGCTGCGAAATACTGTCCAGATCCGATGACAAAAGCGCCTGATTCTCGGGCCTATCCCATCCGGCGTAACGTGCCGCGCGGGCAGTCTCCAGCGAACCATCCGCCATAAGGGCGGCTGCGGCCTTCATCGCCCGCGCGCAGACATCCATCGCGCCGACATGGGCCAGGATCAGATCGGCAGGGTCCAGCGACTGGCGGCGGACCTTGGCGTCAAAATTGGTGCCCCCTGTCGTGAACCCGCCCGCCCGCAGCACCTCATAATAGGCGCGCGCCATTTCCGGGACCGAATCCGGAAACTGATCGGTGTCCCAGCCGGACTGATAGTCATTGCGGTTCATGTCGATCGACCCCAGCAAGCCCAGCGAGGCCGCCAGCGCCAGCTCGTGCTCGAACGAATGACCCGCCAGGATCGCATGGCCCTGTTCGATATTCAGCTTGACCTCGCCCTCTAGCCCGAAGCGCTTCAGGAAACCGTAAACCGTCGCCACATCATAATCATACTGGTGCTTTGACGGTTCCTGCGGCTTTGGCTCGATCAGGATCGTGCCCTTGAAGCCGATCTTGTGCTTGTATTCGACCACCATGCGCAGGAACGCCCCTGCCTGTTCCGCCTCGCGGCCCAGATCGGTGTTCAGCAGGGTTTCATAGCCTTCGCGCCCGCCCCACAGCACGTAATTCTGCCCGCCCAGCCTATGCGTGGCGTCCATGCAGCTTTTGACCGTGGCCGCGGCATAGGCAAAGACCTCGGGGTCGGGGTTCGTCGCCGCGCCGGACATGAAGCGCCGGTGCGAAAAGAGGTTAGCCGTGCCCCACAAAAGCCGCGCCTTATGCGTCTCCATCTTCATCGCCATATAGTCGACGATCTCTTCCAGATTGCGCAGGCTTTCGGCAAATGTCGCCCCTTCGGGCCGCGCGTCCGCATCGTGAAAACAGAAGTAGGGCGCGTTCAGGATATCGAACATCTCGAACGCCACATCGGCTTTCAGCTTGGCCAGCGCCATTGTATCGCCGAACCAGGGCCGGTCGAACGTCTGCCCGCCGAACGGATCGCCGCCGGGCCAGGCAAAGGAATGCCAGTAGGCCACGGCAAAGCGCAGATGCTCTTCCATCCGCTTGCCCATGACCATCTCGTCCGGGTTGTAGTGGCGAAAGGCGAAGTCGTTCGTGCTGTCCGGGCCTTCATAACGAACGGCCGGAATGCCTTTGAAAAAGTCGGTCATGTCAGCCCCCTGATGGCAGCGGCAGCGGCGCGATAGCGGTCGTGGCCGTCATTGAATGCGGAAACAAGTGCTGGGACCGGATCGATTGTCCGGTCAATGGCGGGCAGGCAGGCCACGTCAATGCCGCCCCCGGTCGCCGCCATGATCGCCAGCCGCGCGGCGCCGAAGGCCCCGCCAAAATCACCCGCTACCGGCACGGAAACCGGTGTTTCCAGCGCGGTCGCGATGGCCTGCAGCCAATAGTCCGACCGCGATCCGCCGCCCACGGCCAACAGCCGCGTGATTCGGGTCTTTGTTGCAGCCAGCGCATCGCGGCAGTCGCGAAAGGCAAAGGTCACGCCCTCCAGCACCGCACGGGTCGCGGCGTCGCGGTCGGTCGTATGTTCCAGCCCGACAAAGGCGCCCCGGATCGAGGAATCGTTCAGCGGCGTCCTTTCGCCCCCCAGATAGGGCAGGAACCGCGCCTTGCCGGGCGCCTTCAGGGGCCCGAGCCCGCTGGTCAATGCGGCGGCATCCGCCCCGGCCAGACGGGAAAACCAGTTCAGCGCGTCGGTTGCCGCAAGGATGACGCCCATCTGGTGCCAGGTTCCCGGCAGCGCATGACAAAACGTATGAACAGCCGTCGCCGCATCGGGCCTATAGCCGTCATTGGCGGCAAAAAGCACGCCAGAGGTTCCAAGCGAGACAAAGGCCTGCCCCGCCTTGACCACGCCAACCCCGATGGCCGAGGCGGCATTGTCGCCCCCGCCCCCGGCGACCGGAATGCCCGCCGGAATGCCGAACCGCTGCGCCAGTTCCGGGCGCAGATGGCCCGACACAGCCGAACCTTCGACCAGCCGGGGCATATGGGCGCGCCCCATATCCGTTGCTGCAAGCAGCGCGTCCGACCAGTCCCTTTTGCCGGTATCCAGCCAGCTGGTTCCGGCCGCGTCCGACATTTCAGCGACATGCTCGCCGGTCAGCCACAGGCGCAGGTAATCCTTGGGCAAGAGAACCTTGGCGACCTTGCGGAAAATCTCGGGTTCGTGCCGCTTGACCCACACGAGTTTCGGCGCAGTAAATCCCGGAAAGACGATATTGCCGGTGATCGCGCGGAACTGCGGATCGGCGTCAAGCGCGGCTGCCTCGGCATGGGCGCGGGTGTCGTTCCACAGGATGCAGGGCCGCAGCACATTGTTGTCGCTGTCCAGCAGCGTTGCCCCATGCATCTGGCCCGACAGGCCGATCCCTTTCAGGGCAAGACGCACCGCCGACGGCAGTGCGTTGAAAACCTTGTCAGCCGCATCAATCCAGTGGGACGGCGTCTGTTCGGACCATCCGTCATGCGGCCGCGAGACGGTAAGCGGCGCGGTGGCCTCGGCGACGATATTCTGCGCCGCGTCGACCACCACGCCCTTGAGGCCTGATGTCCCCAGATCAAGCCCCAGATACATCAGGCAGCCTTCGCCGGGTTCTTGCCCAGGATGATCATGCCCAGAATGTCGTCATCGGTGACATCCTTGACATCGACCGTCCCCACCAGCTGCCCGTTCTTCATCACACTCGCCCGGTCGCACAGATTCATGACCGCGTGAATATCATGCTCGATCAGGAAAATGCCCAGCCCCTGACGCTTCAGCTCCTGGATCAGTTCGGCCACCATCTGGGTTTCGTGCGGCCCCAGTGCGGCGGTCGGTTCGTCCATGATCAGGATCTTGGCGTTGAAGTAGACGGCGCGCGCGATGGCCACCGACTGCCGCTGCCCGCCCGACAGCGCCGAGACCGGCGAGCCGAACTTGCGGAAATTGGGGTTGAGCCGCGCCATGATCTTGCGCGTCTCGGCCTCCATCTGCACGTCATCCAGGAACTGGCCGTTCATGATCTCGCGCCCCAGGAACAGGTTCGAGGCAGAGTCAAGATTGTCGGCCAGCGCCAGCGTCTGATAGATCGTCTCGATATTATAGGACCGGGCGTCACGCGGATTGTTGATCGTGGCCTTTTCGCCATTCACATAGATCGCGCCCGAGTCCGGCCGGTACGCGCCCGACAGGCACTTGATCAGCGTCGACTTGCCCGCGCCATTATGGCCAAGCAGACCGACAACTTCACCCGGATAAAGGTCGACCGTCACATGATCGACCGCCTTGATCCCCCCGAAGGAAATCGAGATGTCCCGCATCTCGACCAGGGGCGTTCCTTTGTTTGCAGTCATGTCAGACCCCCTTATTTCGCGCGACGGCGGTAGATGATGTCAAGATAGACGGCGACGACCAGAACGGCGCCGACAACGATCTGCTGCATGGCGGCGTCGAAGCCGATCAGCACCATGCCCGATTGCAGCGACTGCATGACCAGTGCGCCGATGATGGCGCCATAGATCGTGCCGACCCCGCCCGCCAGCGACGTGCCGCCGATGACCGCCGACGCGATGACATAAAGCTCGTCCAGCGTGCCAAGCGAGTTGGTGGCCGAGTTCAGGCGCGCAGACGAGACGACCGCCGCCAATCCGGCCAGAAGCCCCATCAGGGCATAGATCTTGACCAGCATCAGCCGGGTGTTGATGCCCGACAGTTTCGCCGCCTCGGGGTTGCCGCCGATGGCAAAGACATAACGGCCAAATCGGGTCCGCGTCGACATGATCGTCATCAGCACGGCGACCGCCACCAGGATCAGCACCGGATAGGCATAGCCATGTGAAATCTTGATCTCGTTCACCGGCGTGGTGATGCCGTTCGCTGCGGCATAATCCTTTACGATACCGGCAGGCCACAGATAGGCGTTGACCAAGAGGACCGAGCCGATGACGATGATAACACCCAGCGCCGCCAGGAAATATTCCGCCCACATCGGACGCAGCGGGAAGCCATGCTTGGTGCGCTGAACGCGGCCTTTGTACAGCATCCAGAAGATCGCCGCGACGCCCAAAAGGCCGATGATCCAGCTGCCGGTGCCGCCGACGGCCCCGTAAGGCCCGCCACCCAGAAGCGCAAAGTTCGCGTCAACCGGCGAAATCGTCTGACCTGCGGCCACCAGGAAGGCAGCGCCGCGCCAGACCAGAAGCCCGCCCAGCGTGACGATAAAGGACGGTATTTCCAGATATGCGATCAGCCAACCGTGGAAGGCGCCAATGCTGGCGCCGACCAGCAGGCCGAAGGCCACTGTGATGATCCAGATGGCCGGGCTGCCCAGCCCGACGATCTGCGGCAGCCACCAGACCTGCATCACCCCCATAAGGATGGCGCAGAACCCCAGGATCGAGCCTACGGACAGGTCGATATTTCGGGTCACGATCACCAGCACCATACCCGTCGCCATGATCCCGATCGACGCCGTCTGAACCGACAGGTTCCACAGGTTGCGCGGGGTCAGGAAGGCGCCGTTGCCGTTCACGATCGCACCATAAAGGTGAAAGCCGATCCAGATCAGCAGCATCGCGCCCAGCATGCCCAGCAGGCGCGTGTCGATTTCCGTGGCCCGGAAGAATCGGGCAAGTGCGCCCTCGGTTGGATGGGGCTGACCCGATCCGCCGGATTGCGCTTGGTTGGTGTTTGTCTGGCTCATGTTCCCATCCGACAATGAAAGGTTGAGACACCCGGCAAGCAAAGCTAGCCCCCTCTGCAAAGCAGCTTCCGGGGTCGTCATGGCGGCGATGCCGCGTCGATGATATCGGGAGAGAGGGAGAAGGTGGCGTCGGGCCGATCAGGCCCGACGCCGGTGCCCCTGGGGGCTTATTGGCAGGCTGCCACGCCTTCGGCGGCGCCTTCGCAGGCTTCCGCCTTCGAGATATGGCCCGCGTCGATCACGACATTCAGATTGTCTTTGGTGATCGGGGTCGGGTCCAGGAAGATGGCGTTCATTTCAACGCCCTTTTCACCACCCGACCACTTCACGGCACCCTGCACGGCGTCCAGAGCGGTCCCATCGGCCAGAGCGATGGCGATTTCAGCCGCTGCCTTGCCCAGTTGGCGCGAGTCTTTCCAGACCGACACGGTCTGGGTGCCGCGCGCCACGCGGTTCAGCGCGGCAAGGTCGCCGTCCTGACCACCGATCGGAACATTCAGGCCCTGCGCCGACAGGGCGGCAATGGCGCCACCGGCCATACCGTCGTTTTCGGCCAGAACCGCATCCACCGCATTGTTATTGGCGGTCAGGATCTGTTCCATGTTCTTCTGGGCATTGTCCGGCTTCCAGCCATCGGTAAAGGCTTCGCCGACGATCTTGATCTTGCCTGCGTCGACATCGGCCTTCAGAACTTCCATCATGCCTTCCAGCAGGAAGCTGGCATTCGGGTCGCCCTTGTCGCCCTTGATGATCGCAAAGTTGCCTTCGGGCTTGGCGGCCTTGACGGTCTCGGCGATGATCGAGCCGACCTTCTTGTTGTCGAAGGTCAGGTAGAAGGCGCGGTTGTCTTCGATCAGACGGTCATAGCCGACAACCGGGATCGCTTCGGCTGCCGCCTTGTCGATGGCCGGGCCGACAGCGTCCTTGTCGACCGACAGAACGATCAGCGCATTGGCGCCCTGGGCGATCAGCCCTTCGACGTCGGTCAGCTGCTTGGCGGCCGAATTCTGGGCGTCCGCCGAAATGTAGGTATCGCCAGCAGCCTCGATCGCCGCCTTCATTGCGGCTTCGTCGGTTTTCCAGCGCTCTTCCTGGAAGTTCGACCAGCTGACGCCGACAACCTTGCCCTCTGCCAAGGCAGCGGACGACAAACCAGTAACCGCCAGGATGGCGGCTAGAACAGTCTTGTGCATGTGATCCTCCCGTTTGCGGGCTGTGGCCCGGTCCGGCTTTCCGCCGTGACATAGGTAGAATGACATATTAATTTTAGTTGTCAAATTTAAAAATCTGGGAAACAGTAGGTCTTGCACGAGGGGCACCCTGCCATGCCGCCAAATAGGGCAAAGAACCAAGAAAAACCGCTCTCTTTTGTTTGGGGCGCGAAATAATGATGCGGCAATGGCATAACGGCCAGAGGATGGGCGGCGGTAAGCCTGGATGCGGACCGCTGATCCCACCTCTGGCCGAATCACAACGGCCGCTGAAGCTGCAGGTGTTCGAACGCGTGCGCGCCGCCGGGCTGATGCCGCGTGTCCAGGTGGCCAAGGAACTGTCGATCAGCCCGGCCTCGGTCACCACCATCACCTCCGAGTTGATCGAGTTGGGCCTGCTTGAGGAAGTTACCCCGGCACGCGATTCGGATTCTGGCCGTGGAAGACCTGCGGTTGCCTTGGGCGTATGTGCCGGCGCGCGTTACGTGGCTGGAATCAAGCTGTCCGACCGCGAACATACGGCCGTTGTCATGGACTTCGCCGGCAATCTTCTGGCCGACATGGCCCTGCCCCGCCATCCCGGGGCGCTGGAACTGACAGAGATTCTCAAGGCGACCGAGGATCTGGTGCGCGAGGTCTGTCGCCGCGCACGGCTTGACGTCAGCCAGCTTTCAGCGATCGGTATGGGTGTCCCGGGCTTCGTTGACTGCGAGATGGGCATTGTCCACTGGTCGCCCATCCTGTCGGAACAGCATGTCTCGCTTGCGCAAGAGGCCAGCCAGAGAATCGGCGCTCCGGTCTACGTCGACAATGATGCCAATCTTGTGACGCTGGCCGAATTGTGGTTCGGCGCCGGGCGCGGCCTGTCGGACTTTGCCGTGGTGACCATCGAACATGGCGTTGGCATGGGTCTGGTGCTGAACCACCGCATCTATCATGGCGCCCGGGGACTGGGCATGGAACTTGGCCATACCAAGGTGCAGCTGGATGGCGCGCTCTGCCGTTGCGGCCAGCGCGGCTGCCTGGAGGCCTATATCGCCGACTATGCCCTTGCGCGCGAGGCGACGACCGCCCTGAACTGGGGCACGCGCGAGGCGCAGCCGATCAACGTGCTTCTGGAAACGCTTTACGATCACGCCAAGGCGGGCAATGTCGGGGCGCGTTCGATCTTTCGCAGGGCAGGGCGGTTTCTGGCGCTGGGCCTGGCCAATGTGGTCAACCTGTTCGATCCGGGCCTGATCATCCTGTCGGGCGACCGGATGCGCTATGACTATCTTTATTCCGCCGAGACTCTGGCCGAGATCAAGGCCCTGGCCCTGAACAGCGGCCGCCCCGCCCCGCAGATCGAAATCCACGCCTGGGGCGATCTTCTCTGGGCACATGGCGCGGCGGCGCTGGCCCTGTCCGAGGTGACATTGGGCCTGCTCAGCGGCAACAGTACGCGGGAATTGGCCGCCCAATAGCAGGGGTCCGGCATGGGAATTCAGGGTTCAGGATCGGACCAAACCTGCTTAGAATGGGCCCATGACACGCGGATCAGACGGGGCTGAATCGGGGCGCATCGCAGCATTCCTGCGGTTTTCCATCGATGTCTGGTATGCCCTGGATGAACGCCATCTGGGCCTGATCGCGGCAGGCGTGGCCTTTTATTCGATGTTCGCGATCTTTCCCGGCATGGCGGCGACCCTGGCGATATGGAGCATCTTTGCCGATCCTGCTGTGGCCCAGACCTATCTCAACGCCGTTCATGGCCTGATCCCCGACGCGGCCTATGATCTGTTGGCCGCCCAGCTGCGGACTCTGGTGGGGCAGCAATCGTCGGGCTGGCACTGGGCGACGCTGGTGCCGCTGACCATCGCGCTCTATTCGGTCCATTCCGCCGTGTCGGCGCTGATTTCCGGCATCAACGCGGTGCAGGTCCGTCGCCATCGTGTGGGCCTGACCCGTATCGCCGGATCGCTGGCGCTGACGCTGGTGCTGCTGCTGTTGGTCATGTCGGCGCTGGCGCTGGTTGTTCTGGTGCCGCTCGCGCTCAGCTTCATGACGCTGGGCACCGCGAAGACAGCGATCCTGCGCATCCTGCCCTGGGTGATTCTGTTCGTGGTGGTCAAGGCGACGCTGGGCCTGTTCTACCGCTGGG
>CAZKJZ010000006.1:43474-47786 GCA_964553145.1 uncultured Frigidibacter sp.
TGGGTGATTCTGTTCGTGGTGGTCAAGGCGACGCTGGGCCTGTTCTACCGCTGGGGCGCCACAAACGACGGGGTCCGCCATGGCTGGGTGTCAACCGGCAGCATGGTGGCCGCCCTGCTGTGGGCCGCAGTTTCGCTGGCCTTTTCGCTCTATCTGGAAAATTTCGGCACCTACAACCGCGTCTACGGCTCGATCGGTGCTGTGATCGCCCTGATGATGTGGCTTTATCTTTCCGCCTACATCGTCCTTTTCGGCGCCGTCCTGAACGCCGAGATCGCGCGCCATCGGGGGTTGGGGCCTATGTCAGGCTGAACTGTTTCAGCCGTTCGTAATAGGGCAGCGCCTGATCGGACAGGCGCTGATAGTCCGGCGGCAGGTCCGGCAGCGCCCCTTCGGCGGCCTCGAATCCGACCGAGCGGTGAACCGCCCCATACCAATGCGGCGCCCAGACACCGTCATAGGGTTTTGGACCGGCGGGCCAGGACAGCATATTGGTCGTATAGGAAATGCCCAAGGCCCGGCACAAAGACGACAGTGCTGCATCGGGGTTTGCGCGGATGTCGGCGCTGTCGATGACCAGGGGCGGGTGGCCAAGCCAGGCGGCGACCTCGTCGAAAAGGTCGGCCTGCTGGACAAAGCCGATATCGGCCAGCGTCGGGCTTTCGCGCTTTTTCGAATAGCTGGCCACCACACGCGCCGGATGGCGGATCAGGAAGACGTTCCGGCAACTGCGCATGAAGCTGCGGCCGAACCCCTCGACCATATGAAGGGTCATGTGCTTTTGGTAAAACAGGCTCTGTTCCGGCGGAATCGGCCCCAGACAGGCCGCCGCCACCGCGCTCTGGTCAGTCAGTCCGGCGGCGATCACCCGCTCTTTCATCGGATGGTCCAGCCCGGTCGCCGCCAGATAGGCGGCATAGAAAGGTTCGTCCCAGACCGCGCAATCGCCCCGCGCGGCAAAGGCATACATCATCGCCGTCGACAGGTTGCGTGGCCCCGACCACATGGCGATGCGCAGGGGTTCCGTGCGTATTCCGGACGTATGCTGAACGTATTCCAAAGGTATTCCTTTACCCGCGCCCAAGAACCAAGGCCTTGTACAGGGCGCGCAGCCTCTCGGTGACCGGCCCCATCTGCCCGCTGCCGATCACCCGGCCGTCAATCTCGCCCACGGGCGTCTGCGCGCCGAATGTGCCGGTCAGGAACGCCTCGTCCGCCGCATACGTGTCATAAAGCGTGAAGTTCCGTTCAAAGACCGGAATGCCGTTCGCGCGGCACAGGTCGATGACCTTGGCCCGGGTGATGCCAGCCATGCAATAATCGCCAGTCGAGGTCCAGACCTGCCCCTTGCGCACGATGAAGAAGTTGCAGGCGTTCGTCGTATTCACAAAGCCATGCACATCCAGCATCAGCGCCTCGTCCGCGCCGGCCTTTTGTGCGGCGATGCAGGCCAGGATGCAGTTCAGTTTCGAATGGCTGTTCAGCTTGGGGTCCTGCGTCATCGGCAGGCCGCGATACTGGGGCGCGGTTGCCAGCCGGATCGGGCGCGGCAGTTTGGGCTGCGAATGTTCCATGATGATCACCATGGTCGGCCCCGACTGTGACAGGCGCGGGTGCTGGAACGGTCGCACCTTGACCCCGCGCGTCACCATCAGCCGGGCGTGGGCGTCCGTCACCATGCCATTCGCGGCCTGCGTGTCGAAAATCGCCTGCCGGACCTGATCCCTGGTCAGGACAATGTCCAGATCGATACATTTGGCCGCGTCAAACAGCCGGTCGATATGGTCGTCCAGAAAGGCCCAGCGGCCGTCATAAAGCCGGATCCCCTCCCACACACCATCGCCCAGCATGAAACCGGAATCATAGACCGAGACGGTCGCCTGCGCCTTGGGCACGATCCGACCGTCGACATAGATCAGGATCTGCGCGTTGCGCGCATCCTCGGCGGCGGCATGGGTGGAAATATGGTCGGTCATCGCGGCCCCCTTTGGCAGCAGGCTAAGGGCAGTGCGGGGGAAGGGAAAGGCCGCTTTCACGCGAAACTGATTTGCCCGGATCGCACCTTCGGGCGATGCCGGGGGAAACGGAGGTTATAGATGCGCGTGATCCTGACCCTGATCGCCCTGATCCTGTCACCGCTGGCAGCCCGTGCTGACACAGCGATTTTCGCGGGCGGCTGTTTCTGGTGCGTCGAGGCGAATTTCGAAAGCGTGCCGGGGGTCAGCGCCGTGGTGTCGGGCTATACCGGCGGCCATCTGGACAATCCGACCTATGAGGATGTGACCAGCGAAACCAGCGGTCACTACGAGGCGGTGAAGATCACCTTTGACCCGGCAAGGGTGACTTATGCTGAATTAGTGTCGCTTTTCCTGCATTCGACCGATGTGCTGGATGCGGGCGGGCAGTTCTGTGACCGGGGCGAAAGCTATCGGTCGGCGATCTTTTCCAAGGGTGCTGCACAGCGTGCCGAGGCCGAGGAGGCGGTGAAAAAGGCCGAAGGAGAGTTGGGGCGAAAGATCGTGACCCCGGTTCTGGTCGCCGACACCTTTTGGAAGGCCGAGGACTATCATCAGGATTATTATAAGGGCACGGGCATCGTCGTGACCCGGCGTGGGCCGAAGCAGCAAAAGAATGCCTATGCCTTTTACCGCAATGCCTGCGGCCGCGATCAGCGGATCGGCGAGCTGTGGGGCGCGCGGGCCGAGTTCCTGCACTAGGGGCGCGTTGCGGGCGCATCCATATTGGAAACCCCGCCCCCCAAAGCCCGGGGCAAGCGACCCGGGCGCCGCGACCGGTTTCAGCCAGACCGTCCACGTGGCGATAGCCGCGTGGACTGCACCCGCCCCCCGGGCGGCGGGTGCTTCGCACCCACCGGGGCGGGCGCACCCCACGCCCAATCGCCCGGCTTTGCGGAGAGCCCCTTGGCCTTCGGCTTGCGCCTTCGGCCAACGGACCGGGTGACGTGCCACTGGCACGTCCCCTGATCGGTCCGAAGGGAAACGCAGCCTCAATATTGGCTGAAAAACTCCCACACCTTGTCCGGGCCGATCACCCCCTGGCCGCCAGCCGATATTTCATCCGGCCAGCCATGATCGCCATGAAGGAAGCTGAAAAGCTGCACGGGTGCCGCGCAGCCGGTGCCGCCGCGCATCTGGTATCCGTCGGGCGCGGGCAGATCGCTGCTGCCGGTGCAGCGATTGTGCGCGGACAGAAGGTCAAAGCTGGCTTCGGCGCCCAGAACCTTGTCGAACGAGCGGCCGCGCAGGGTGATCGCGCCGCCGCCATAGGGCACGACCGGGTCTTCGGCCCCGGCGACGATCATCACGCCAAAGGGCGGTGCGGCCTGGCAATCCTTGACCTGATTGTCCGGCAGGGTCATCGACACGGGTGCGATGGCGCGGACCAGCCCGCTGCCGTCGCAGGCCAGAAGAAAAGCCGCCTGCCCGCCCCGCGACACGCCGGTGACGAAGATGCGCGCGGGATCGGCGCCTTCGGTTTCGACCAGCGACCGGATCAGGGCGCGCAGGAACCCCGGATCGTCATGATGCTGCTTTAGCTGGCGCGACATGGTGCCCCGGCCCAGATCCCAGGTGCCGCCCATCGCCTCGGGGTAGGCCAAGAGGAAGCCATGTGCATCCGACAGGGCATCAAACTCGGCAGCGCTGGATTTGCGCACCGCCTCGGCCGTGCCGCCCGCGCCATGAAGGACCAGAACCAGCGGCAGGGGGCCAGGCCGGGCCTGTTCGGGGCGGTGGAACAGATAAAGGCGGCTTTCACCGCCAAAATCAAAGGTCCGCGCCTCAGGGTCCGCCAATGCGGGGCCGGGTGAAAGCAGGCTGCACAGAAGGGCGGCAAGGATCGGCACATGTCTCATGGCGCCAGCCTAGCCGCCGGATCGGGGCCTGACCAGCCCGACCGGAAACGACACCTGCGTCACCCGGACGCACAAACTGTGGCGCCAGCGCCCCCCGGCATGGGAATGCCTGCTGGACGGGCCTGAATTTGGCGGCTAATAACCCCCTCAAGGGGCTGCAAAACTGCGGCCGGGCAGCGTTTGGCCAGAGCGGGCCGCAGAAGGGAGTATATCCGTGTCTCACGCAGAAGATCACGCAGGCACCCGGAGGGATTTCCTCTATTACGCCACGGCCGGGGCCGGGGCAGTCGCAACCGGCGCCGCCGTGTGGACGCTGGTTGACCAGATGAATCCTTCGGCCGACGTGCGGGCCATGTCGTCGATCTTTGTCGACATCAGCGGCGTGCAGCCGGGCACCCAGCTGACGGTGAAATGGCGCGGCAAGCCGGTCTTCATCCG
>CAZKJZ010000007.1:0-4535 GCA_964553145.1 uncultured Frigidibacter sp.
CCTGCATCGCGTGATCCTTGTTGGTCATGCGTTACTTCTCCTCCCATTCCGGTCAGACTTAGCACCGGATCAACCGATTAGGGAACCCGTGCCTGCCTGCTCTTCCTCCCATTCCGGAAACTGTCTCGCTCCCGAGGCAGAATCTATATACAAAAAATGGGCCGCTTTTGAAATAAAGTTGCAGGGACATTATGCCGCAGATGCAAAGTATACCACAGCATACTGAAAAACAAGCCAAAGATCAGGCCAAAGACCTGCTGAATGCGGCCCGAACCGCTGCTTTGGCCTTTGCACGCGCAGAAGACGGCGCCCCGTTCATCAGCCGAATCGGGCTGGGACTTGCGCCCGATGGCACGCCCCTTTCGTTGATCTCGGAGCTGGCGATTCACACTCTGGCTCTACGTCAAAATCCCCGCGCCGCGCTGCTGGTCGGCGAACCCGGGCCCCGCGGCGACCCGCTGAACAGCCCACGCCTGTCGCTGTCGGTCGACGCCGCCTTCGTTCCTGCAGATGCGCCGGAACGGCGAATGCTGCGCGACCAATGGCTCGCGCAGCATCCCAAATCGAAACTCTATATCGACTTTGCCGACTTCAGCTTTGTCCGCTTCCGCATTCTGGACGCGGCCCTGAACGGCGGCTTCGGCCGCGCCGCCCGGCTCAGCGCAGAGGATCTGGCTTAAAGAGGATTATCCATCCGCACCCTGACCTGCACCCGACCTTTCGAGGCCGCGAGCCAGGTGACGCGCAACTCATCCTTGGCCGTTCCCTGCTCGACATCGACATAGGGCATGTCGCTGCGCCGCTCGCCGACCGGGCCGGTGATCATGCCTTCCGCCACCAGCCCCTCGACATTGCGCGCCCAGCCGCCGAACGGCAGGAACGCCCCCGGCGTCACGGCCCAGACTGTCGCCGCCGTCGCCTGATCATGCTGATAAAGCACCGGGTTCTCTACCGCCTGCGTGACCGAGTTGAAGGAATTGCCGTTGAACAGCACGTTCCGCATCCGGCCGTTGTCCAGACCGGCAAAGGACGTATCTACCCCGTCCACCCGGTCGACCGAACCGTTGATCGCCCGGAACACGTTGCCCGACACATTCAGCCCCTGAATGAAATGGCCCGCACCATAAGGCTTGATCACCAGCCAGCGGAACCAGGGGGCCACATCGCTGGCCATGAAATGGTTGCCCGTCACTGTCAGGCCACCGAATGAGAACTGGTTCAGAAAGGCCGGACTGGATTCGTATTCGTTGGTCCATTCGATGGAACAATTGTCGATGTAATTGCCGGTGATCGTCGTGCGCACATTGGTCATCGCCAGAACGATCCCCGCCAGCCGCGCGCCCTGTGTGACACCGTCGCCCTGGAACCAGTGGTTGCCCAGGATCAGGTTGCCATCGCCACCGAACACAGCGAAATGCCGGAACTGGGTCGCCCGGCATTCGCGCACCTTCACGTCATTGGCGTTGGTGTTGAACCCGATGGATGTGCGGACTGTGGCCGCCAGCGCCCCGTCGTTCGACAGAAACTGGCAACGGTCGATCAGCAGCCCCTGACAGCCCGTCCCATGCGAGGTGATCCCCCGATCCTTGGGCTGGGTGATGAACGTATCGCGCACCGCGAACGTCGCACCGCTGGGTGCCAGCAGAATCCCCGACGCCGCGCCGTTGCACTGAATGTCCAGATCATCCAGGTTCATCTTGTCCAGCTGGGTAAAGTTCGAAAAATCCAGCACATACTTGAACCGTGTGAACGTATAGGTCTGGGTCCCCGGCGCGCCATACAGGGGCTTGCTCAGCGTCAGAGTGCCTGCGCCGACGTTCTTGGCGCTGACATAGACCTCGCGCCCGACACCCACGCCCTGCACCAACGCACCAACGGGCACGTTGGCGACGTTTGCAACCGCAGTCAGTGTCGCCGCATTCGCCGCCGCATAGCTGGCCTGCGACGTGACAACCGTCGGCGTCCAGGCCGCGCCCGGAATCACGTTGAACTGGCCATTGCGGATCACCCGGCGGGTGTTGAACGTGGTCTTGTTGTTGACCGCCGCCTGCATGTCGATCGGCGCCGCAACCTCGATCCGCCGCCCGCCTAGGTCCAGCGCATCATGGTCGGTAAAGTTCAAAAGCGCCTGAAACGCCTTCTTGAACCCCAACTCCTCGCTGCCAAAGGCCGCCGCATATTGCGGAAGGTTGAAGTCGCGCGTCATCGCCAGCCGTTTGTCGACCGGCATCGTCACCGTGCCCTCGAACCGTGCGGGCGCATCCAGCTGCACATCGGCATTCAGAAAATAGGTGCCTTTGGAAAAGAGAACCTGCCGCCCGGTCAGGGCTGCATCAGTATCCGCCGCCTCGACCGCCGCCGCGTCATCGGTGACCCCGTCGCCCCGCGCGCCGTAATCGCGCACATCGACCCAGTTCATCATGTTGCGCAGGAAGGCTTCGGTAATATCTTCGATGACGAGGTCATCCACCCGGACCACCCCGCCGACCGCGCCGGTCAGGTCAATGCCGAAATGGCCCAGCGTCGCCTGCCGCCCCCAGCTCATGTCAACGCCGGTCCGGTAGCCGGTACCGACGATCGCCTGCACCGTCTCGACCTTGCCGTAAGCGGTCAGCGCCACCGAGCCGCCGACCTCGGTTACGCCGGTCAGATGGGTCGTCGTGTTGATCCCCGCCCAGGCAGCAATCCGGACCGAGGGCAGGTTGCCGCTGATCGCCTTGACCCGCGCCGTGACGCGCAGATAGCAGCCCGGCAGGATCGGCGTATCGCCCATGTAACGCAACGACATGGTCGCCAGGCTTTTCTGCATCTCCAGACAGCCGCCGAAATCCTGATCGGCCGGCACCAGAACCGCGTCCGATGCGCCGTTATAGCTGGGCGATCCCGGCGTTCCGTCCGTACGCGACCATTGGCTTAGACCTGCCGCAAATGCCGGCGGCATCAGAATAAGCCCGTCGGTGATGACCTTGTTCATTCAAGACCCTTTCCTGGTTCCACCTCGACCGGCAAAGGGCGGCACGCGCCGGATCAACGGCGCGCAGGACATCCTGCCGGGACAGCGGGGGTCCGAATGCCCCCTGCCCGACCGGGATAACCGAAAGTCTTAATCAGCCGCTAAAGGGGGCGAACGGTCAGGCCGCCGGGCTATCCGCCGCCACGGGCCAGACCCCGTTGATCCGCCAGACGCCGTCCAGCTCGATCATCTCATAGTCGAAAAAGCGTTGACTGCCGTCCGGCCCGGTCACGCCGACCCGCTCCAACAGCCGACCGTCGCGACGGTTCAGACCCAGATAGCGCACCGCCCGCGCCTCGCCGATCTCAGGATAGCCGCTGGTGATCATCCGGCCAAAGACCTCGGGCGTGCCGAACCGGTTCTGGATGAAGGGCGAGGCATGGGCAAAGGCCCGCGGCAAATCCCCTTCCGCCAGCGCCGCAAACTGATCGGCAATCACCGCCCTGATCTCGGGCTCATCGGCCCGCACCACAGTGCCCAGCGCCAGCGTCACCACCGCAACCAGCATCAGAATGATCGTCCGCATCTCATCCTCCTGTCACTGACCCGAAGATACGCGGACGGGGTTGGAAAAGTTGCAGCCCTTTTGGCCCGGTCAGGCGACCAGCCCGCCCCCAAGCGCCCTTTCAATCAGCGCAACAGTCTCGGCCACGCCATAAAGCGCGATGAACCCGCCAAAGCGCGGCCCCTGGCTGGCGCCCAGCAGCACCTCGTAAAGCGCGGTAAACCAGTCGCGCAAGGGCTCGAACCCGTGTTCGGTGCCAACGGCAAAGACCATGGTCTGCAGCGCCTCGGCATCCAGCCCCCCGTCCCAGACCTTCAGCCGCGCGACCAGATCCTCCATCGCCGCGCGCTCCTTGTCGGTCGGAGCACGGAACCGGCGGGTCGGTGCCACGAAATCGTTGAAATAACGCACCGCGAATTCCGCAGCCTGATCCAGCTGCGGATTGGCCTCGGGGCTGGCCCCCGGCGCATAATTGCGGATAAAGCCCCACAGGCCCGACTTGTCCTTGGCCCCAGCAACCGACGCCAGATTCAGAAGCATGGCAAAGGGCACCACCATATCCGACTGGGGCGGCTGGCCACCATGAATATGCCAGACCGGGTTCGCCAGCTGCTGATCGACCGGCTGGGCCGCAAACGCCTTCAGCTGCTGGTGATATTCATCAACCGCCTTCGGGATCACGTCCCACCACAGCCGCTTGGCGGTCTTCGGCTTTTGATACATGAAATAGGACAGGCTTTCGGTCGCCGCATAGGTCAGCCATTCGTCGATGGTCAGCCCGTTGCCCTTCGACTTCGAGATTTTCTGCCCCTGCTCATCCAGGAACAATTCATAGGTGAAATGCTCCGGCTTCCGCCCGCCCAGCACCTCGCATATCCCGTCATAGATCGGCGTGTTGGTGCTGTGATCCTTGCCATACATCTCGAAATCGACACCCAGCGCCGCCCAGCGGGCACCAAAATCCGGCTTCCACTGCAGCTTCACCTTGCCGCCGGTGACCGGCAGCGTCCATTCCCG
>CAZKJZ010000007.1:4635-9130 GCA_964553145.1 uncultured Frigidibacter sp.
CCGGCTTCCACTGCAGCTTCACCTTGCCGCCGGTGACCGGCAGCGTCCATTCCCGTCCGTCCTCGTCGTCAAAGGTAATCGTATGGTTGACCTTGTCGACATGCTTCATCGGCACATAAAGAACACGGCCGGTTTCGGGGTGAATGGGCAGGAAACAGGAATAGGTCTGCTGGCGTTCCTCGCGCAGAGAGGCCAGCATGATCTCCATGATCGCCTCGTACCGTTCCGTCGCGCGGCAAAGGACATCATCAAACCGGCCCGAGCCATAGAAGTCGGTCGCCGAATAGAACTCGTACTGAAAACCGAACGTATCCAGGAACCGGCGCAGCATGGCGTTGTTATGATCGCCGAAACTGTCGTACTCGCCGAACGGATCGGGCACGCGCGTCAGGGGCCGTTGCTGGTTTTCCTTCAGCATGTCCTGCTGCGGCACGTTCTCGGGCACCTTGCGCATCCCGTCCAGATCGTCCGAAAAACAGATCAGCCGCGTCGGAATGTCGCTGATGATCTCGAACGCCCGGCGGATCATCGTGGTGCGGCTCACCTCGCCAAAGGTGCCGATATGGGGCAGACCCGACGGGCCATAGCCGGTCTCGAACAAAACATAGCCCTTTTCCGGCGCCGCCTTTTCATAGCGTTTCAGCAGACGACGCGCTTCCTCGAACGGCCAGGCTTTCGAATTCATCGCTGCGTCGCGCAAAGAGGTCATGGCGTATATATCCGGCAAAGATCGGCACTCTTGGTGCCGCAAGGCCTGTCTCCTATTGAACGCACGGTCCGGGGTCAATAATTTCAGCCCGACAGCATAAGGATTGCAGCCCCGTGTCCCACACCCTTCCCGCCTTTTCCGCCCAGGATGCGCTTGTGGCGCTGATGGTCACCGTCTCGGTCTCGGACGAGACCATCCGCACCGCCGAACTCGTGGCCATCGAACGGCAGGTCAACCACCTGCCGATCTTCGCCAGCTATGACATGACCGCGGTGCGCGAGGTGGCGCAGACGGTCTACAAGCTGATGGAGGAGGAGGATGGCCTCGACACGCTTTTCGCCATGATCCGCGAGGCGCTGCCCGAAAAGCTGTATGAGACCGCCTATGCGCTGGCCTGCGATGTGGCCGCCGCAGACGTGACCCTTGGCCAAAGCGAATTGCGCCTGCTACAGGAGGTGCGCGAGGAGCTGGACATCGACCGCCTGCACGCCGCCGCCATCGAACGCGGCGCCCGCGCCCGCCATATGACGCTGTAAGGATAGTCGAATGAACCGCGTGACGATCGCCCTGTTGTTTGCCCCCGCCCTGCTGGCCGCCTGTCAGGACAAATCCTGCACAGCCGATGAACTGTCGGAAAAGGCCACCGCCCTGATGGTCGCCGCCCAGTCCTTCGGCGCCGCCAATCCCGATCGCATGGCCGATGTCGGTGGTCGCGTCGCCGATCTTGTCGACCAGTCCCAACATGCGACAGGCGATCTTCAGCCACTCTGCCAGGCGATCGACGGGCTGATTGCCGAGATCGGCGGGTGACCCGACGCTCAACGTTCCGCCCCCGGTTTCTGTACAGAAACCGGCCCGGAGTTTGAAAAACTCCGGTTCGGTTCAGGCCCAGGCGCCCAAAAGCTGCAATTCCATCCGCCGCGCCCGCCGCACCCACGCGGACATGCCCGGCGGATCTTCACGGCTGTCGACAGGAATGGCATCCCGGCGCTCTGGGTCAGCGGCATAGATGGCAAAGGCCCGGCCCTCGCCCGCCGCCGTGGTAAAATAGCCCACCAGCCCCGACACAAAATTCAGCGTCCCGGTCTTGGCCACCGCCCCTTGTGGTGCGCGCTTTGCCCCCAGATCGGAGGCGTCCTTGAATTTAACCGGCTTCATCAACCCGGCCAGCCCCGCCGCAGGCCCCAGCCGGACCAGCGCCGCAGCCATATCCGCCGCAGAAATCCGCGACCCGCCACCCAGACCCGAATGATCGGCAAAGCGCGCCGTCGTTCCGGCCATCCGACCCGCAAACCACCCTTCCATCGCCGCGGCCGATGCAGCGTGATCCCCGCCGATACCCCGCGCCGCCGTCGACGCCATGCCCACGGTTTCGGCCGTCATGTTGGTTGAATATTTCATCATACCGCGGAGAAGATCGGCCAGCACCGGGCTGTTGTGGGTAGAGATGGCCCGCGCCCCCACTGGCAGAGCTGCAATGGGTTCCGGCCCCGCCAGCGCGATGCCCTGCGCAGCAGCCAGCGTCTGAAACACCTCGCCCGCATAAAGGTCGGGCCGCCGCACCGGCAGCCAGCGACTGCCCCCGCCCCCCAGTGCGGCCCGCGCCACCGTCCAGTCGCCCGCGCCCTCACCTGGCCCGTCATAGGTGAACAGCGGGCGCTCGCGGTCCGCCAGCCGCATCCGCGCCCCGGTCACTTCGGGCGCAAACCGCTCGGCCCGCGCGTCAAAGGCCAGGTGATAGCTGTCGCCTCCCCGCTCCCAGGTGAAATTCACCCGGTTGAAGTTCAGGTTCAGCCCACCCAATGCCGGATTATAATCCACCCAGTCCGGCTGCGTCGGGTCCAGCCGTTCCTGATAGGGCAGCGCCCCGCCCCAGACGCAGAAGCGGCCCGCGACCGACCGCACGCCTGCCTCTGCCAACAGGGCCGCCAGATCGCCCAGATCGTCCGTATCCAGAACCGGATCGCCGCCGCCCGCCAGGATCAGATCGCCGTCGATGCGGCCATCGGCACCTATCGGACCCGTCGCCATCAGCCGCGTTGCGAACCGGTAACCTGCCCCCAGATGCTCCAGCGCATAAAGCGACGTGATCGCCTTCAAGGTCGATGCGGGCGGCATCGCCAACCCTGCCCCCAGCGCGGCGATCAGTGCGCCGGTACGCATGTCGGCCAGGGCAAAGGTGACCTGCCCACCCAGCTTCGCCGCTGCGATGATCTCATCCGCCCGCGCGCTGATATCCTCGGGCTGCGCATCCGCAGCCCCCGGACGGCGCGGCGGGCGGGGCGACCAGCCCGGTCCCTCAGCCTGTGCGGCCAGGGGCAACGCCGCAAGCCCCGCCATCAGCCCCCGCCGCGACAAGGCACCTTTCATCGCCGCCCCCGCCATTCACCCCGTGCCCGGATCGCCGAGGATGACAGATCATTCAGCGGCATGTCGAGAAACACCCAGGCAGGCGGCACCAACCCTGCGATCAGCCGCGCCGCCTCGACCGGCTGCCGCCAGCGCGCATATTCATCCGCCGCCCGCGACCCCCGCGCCGCCAGCCGGGTGCCCGGCCTGGCAAACACCGCCACCGGCACATGCCGCATGATCCAGTCCCAATTCTGCCAGCGGTGAAACTGCGCCAGATTGTCTGCCCCCATAAGCCAGACGAACCGCACATTTGGATAAAGAGCGGTCAGCCGCCGCAGCGTTGCCGCCGTATGGCGGGTGCCCAGCCGCGCCTCGATATCGGTGATCACCACGCGCGGGTCGTCCATGACCGCCTGCGCCCACGCGATCCGGTCGGCGATCGGGGCTGGCGGGTTCGGCTTCAACGGATTGCCCGGCGACACCAGCCACCAGACCCGGTCCAGGCCCAACCGCTTCAGCGCCTCGCGCGTCAGATGTGCGTGCCCCTCGTGCGCAGGGTCAAACGACCCGCCCAACAATCCGATCCGCATGCCCGGCAGGGCCAGGGGCAAACCATGGCGCATCACTCCGCCCATCTCCTTCACCTGCGCGCCCCAAGGGCTAACGGCAGCCACGATCAGGGGCAAGATATTCCCATCGTCCCTTTTCAAATATCCGGGGGGCGCCCGGAACGAGCGGGGGCAGAGCGCCCCGGCACCATCCCCTCGCAGCACCAAGGCCGGGTTGCCCGACCGCGCCCGGCCACCTATGCTGCACACAAGTTCATACCGACCAAAACGGACCTGCCATGATCCTTTACGGCATCCCGACCTGCGACAGCTGCAAGAAGGCACTCAAAACCCTCGCCGCCGCCGGCCGGCCGGTGACCTTCCGCGACATCCGGGCCGAACCGCTCAGCGATACCGAGATCGACCAGATCGTCACCGCCTTTGGCGACCGGGTCATCAACCGCCAGTCCACCACGTGGCGCGGCTTTTCCGACTTTCTGAAGTTCGCCGAACCGCAGGCCCAGATCGCCGCCCAGCCCACGGTGATGAAACGCCCGGTCATCCGTCAGGGCGATGACTGGCATCTTGGCTGGGACGACAGCATCGAGGCCGCCCTTTTGAAATGACAACGGCCCCCGGTCTGGGGGCCGCCGGTTCCATAACTGACCGAGAGATCAGAGCAGCCTCAGATCACTTGCCGACGACCGACCGTCGCGGCCTGACTGCAGTTCATAGGCGATCTTCTGGTTGTCGTTCAGCGACTTCAGGCCCGCGCGTTCGACCGCCGATATATGGACGAACACGTCCTTTCCGCCGTCATCTGGGGCAATGAAGCCGTAGCCCTTGGTGGTATTGAACCATTTAACGGTGCCGGTGGCCATCCCGT
>CAZKJZ010000007.1:9230-21864 GCA_964553145.1 uncultured Frigidibacter sp.
AAGCCGTAGCCCTTGGTGGTATTGAACCATTTAACGGTGCCGGTGGCCATCCCGTCTCTCTCCTCTCAGTGACACCCGCCGCGCGATTGCGGCAGGCCGTGCAGCCAGGTCTTCCAGTTCTTCCGGCTGCCCCACAACGAGGGAGGCGGTAGGAAAGGCAGCTTCCACGCGGCGCCGAAGATGACGGATTCGCTGCAAAAATCAAGAATTTTGACAAAGCGGCCTTATTTCGCGCCCTTTCCGTGGGCTTTTGTTACCAGATGATCCAGCGAAAGCGGACCAGCGCCCATCAGGATCAGGATGGTCAGAAGCAGTATCCACATGGATCGCTGATCCAGGATCAGCGCCCCCGACGCCGCATCAAACCAGCGCCCCAGATCCTCGCCGCCAACCCCATGACCGAAAATGTCGGTCAGGCTTTGCACCAGGATGAACCCGGCCATACCCAGGGCCGCCAGCCGCGTGCACAGGCCCAGGACAATCAGCGCAGGCAAGGTGACTTCGGCCATCATCCCGGCCACCACAACCAACTGATGATACAGGGAAAGCTGGCTGACATCATAGCCCGCGGCCTCCATCGCGCGGGGGAATATCTGGATATAGGCGCCGTCCGACGGAAAGATCAGCCCCAGCGCCCCCTCGCCCAACTTTGTGGCGAACGAGGTCCAGAAATAGACCAGCAGCACCCCGGCAAAAACCAGCCGCGCCAGCGTCGGCAGCAGCGGCATGGCCGCTTTGTTCAGGGCCTGCGCGGCCCTGTCGAACGTCTCGATCATCGCTTTCATGTCAACCCTCGGTCAAAAGTCCGGTTATGGCGCCCCCGGCCAGAAACAGCGACAGGGTGGCGGTCAGGTCAAAGGCCTCGGTCGCCCTGTCCAGCGCTTCGGCAACAGAGGCGCCGCCGATCAGCGCCGCTGCAAAGGGTGCCGCCCCGGGCGGCAAGGCATGGGGTTCGGGGTCAAAACCGGGCCGCAGGATCAGCGCATCCTCACCCCGGCCCAGATCAGGCGGCGGCGCCCCCTGCATATTGGCCCGCCAGATCGCCACGACCGGCCAGCGCGACGCCACCAGCCGGACCGCTGGCGCGAACCGCAGCCGGGCGGTCATGAACGCTTCGGGCGCCAGTGCCTGCAAATCCCCCGCTGGCACCGGGTCGGCATCAGCAGCGTGATAGGCACCCCGCAAGCCCAGCTCCAACCGTGCGACATCCGGCAGATAGGGCAGGTCGGCCACCGGCGCGAACCTTTCCAGAAACTCCGGCATGTCGGCGCCATAGAACATCATCACCGGCGTCCGGGGCGGATGGGCGCGCAGATGCGCCTGCGCCATTGCGGTAAAGAACTCCTCGCCCACCAACTTGCGGACGGTAGGGAAGGGCTGGCGCAAGGCCTCGGTCAGGCCCACGGTCACGTTGTTGCGGTAGACATCGAACCGCCGCCCTGCGGGCCGCCCCGCCGGATCAGTCAACCCCGCAGGCGCGGCGCGCCCGGGGTCCAGCAGCGCCCGACCGAATTCGCCCTGCCCGGTGGTCATGCCCGCACCGCGTCCAGAACGTCCGCCGCCCGCGCGGCCTCGGCCATCAGCACCGGCCAGTCCGGAACATCATTGTCCCATTCGATCAGCGTCGGCTTCGCCCCGCCGCGCGCGATCGTCCGGGCGTAAAGCTGCCACACCGGGTCGACGACAGGTGCGCCATGGCTGTCGATCAGCAAGGGGGAGCCGTGATCATCCCGGTCCTCGTCATGCCCGCCCAGATGAATTTCGCCGACCAGATGATGCGGGAACCGGTCGATATAATCCTCGGGATCGGTCTGGCGATTGGTGCAACTGACATAGACATTGTTCACATCCAAAAGCAGACCGCAGCCGGTCCGGCGCGCGATTTCCGTCAGAAAGTCGATCTCGTCCAGGTTCGTCTCGGCAAAGTTCAGATAGACGGACGGGTTTTCCAGCAGCATCCGCCGCCCAACCACATCCTGCGTCTGGTCGATATGGGTGACGACGCGGGCCAGCGTCTGGTCGGTATAGGGCAGCGGCAAAAGATCGTTCAGAAAGCCCGCATCATGCGTGGACCAGGCCAGATGTTCCGAAAAACTGGCCGGACCCAGCCAGCCGCAGAGATGGCGCAACCGTGCCAGATGGTCCGCGTCCAATGGCCCTTCGCCGCCGATCGACAGGCCGACACCATGGACCGACAGCGGAAAGCGTTCGGCCAGGCTGCGCAGCTGCGCATGGGGGCGTCCGCCCGCGCCCATGTAATTTTCGGCATGAACCTCAAGCCATTCCACCGGCCCGGCATCGGCCAGAATCTGTGTGTAATGCTGGGGCTTGTAACCCACACCCGGGCGGGCGGGCAAAAGGAACGGACGGCTGGCATCGGGCATGGTCAAACGATCCTGTAAAGGCCCCGCACCGGCGGATGCGGGGGCGCTGCGGCCGGTCGGGATCAGCCCTGCGGCAGATCGCGGTCCAGCGGGGTCAGAGACCCCATGCGGCCGTCCGGAAGTTCCATCGTGGCGCAGGTTCCGGCAGGAACCAGTTTCCAGTGGTCGCCCTGATAGTCGATCTTGGACGTGCCCGCACAGGTCGTGCCCGCCCCTGCTGCGCAATCATTCTGGCCGGCCATGGCCACACCATAGCACTTTTCCTTGGCCTCATCTGCCGACGCGACCGTGGCGAACTGCGCCGACAAAGCGGCGGCAAGGCTGCCGGCAACGGCAAGGGTCTTCATGGTGCTGGACATATCTCGTCCCTCCTTGGCTAGATCACGTCGTTTCCTCGACGGGGTGAACCTAAGGCCGCGCCGTGGCTCACTTCCACTCACGAACCCGTGGGACACGGGTGCGTGAGGGATGTTTACTGCAAAATTCCCGCGCGCAGAACCGCAAAAGAAAAGGACGCCGGGGGAAACCGGCGCCCTTTCGTTGAGATGTCAGCCGGTTAGACCCGGGCCAGATCGGGCGGCGCTGCATCGGCCACCAGGCCCGCAAGGGCTGCCTCCAGCGCAACTGTTTCAGTCTGCGTTTCGCCCAGACGGCGAACTGAAACAGTCCGCTCCTGCACTTCCTTCATGCCGATGGCCAGGATGACAGGAACCTTACCGACCGAATGTTCGCGGACCTTGTAATTGATCTTTTCGTTCCGCGTGTCCGCTTCGGCCCGGATGCCTCGGGCCTTCAGCGCCTCGGTCACCTCCAGCACATAGGCGTCGGCATCCGACACGATCGAGGCAACGACAACCTGACGCGGCGCCAGCCAGAACGGAAGCTTGCCCGCGTAGTTTTCGATCAGGATGCCGATGAATCGCTCGAAACTGCCCAGAATGGCGCGGTGCAGCATATAGGGCATATGCTTGGCCCCATCCTCGCCGACATATTCCGCACCTAGCCGGTCGGGCAGCTGCGCATCCACCTGGAACGTACCGCACTGCCATTCACGCCCGATCGCATCGGTCAGCTTGAAATCCAGCTTCGGCCCGTAAAAGGCGCCGTCACCGGGATTGATCTGATAGGGCAGGCCCAGCTTTTCGATGGCACTGGTCAGCGCGCCTTCTACCTTGTCCCATGTCTCGTCCGACCCGATCCGGACCTCGGGGCGGGTCGACAGTTTGATGTCGAACGTCTCGAAACCAAGATCTTTGTAGACGCTGGACAAAAGCGCGATGAACCCCGCACATTCCGCTTCGATCTGATCCTCGGTGCAGAAGATATGCGCATCGTCCTGCGTAAAGCCGCGCACCCGCATCAGGCCGTGCATCGAACCAGAGCTTTCATAGCGGTGGCACGACCCGAATTCCGCCAGCCGCAGGGGCAGGTCGCGATAGGATTTAAGGCCCTGGTTATAGACCTGCACATGGCAGGGGCAGTTCATCGGCTTCAGCGCGTTGATCCGCTTTTCCTTGGCGCCTTCCTCGTCGACCTCGACGATGAACATATTCTCGCGGTAAGCCTCCCAATGGCCCGACCGTTCCCACAGCACGCGGTCAACCACCTGCGGGGTCTTGATTTCCTTATAGTCCGCCCGACGCAGGCGGCGGCCCATATAGTCCATCAGTGTGCGATAGATCGTCCAGCCGTTCGGATGCCAGAAGACCATGCCCGGCGCTTCTTCCTGCAGATGGAACAGCTCCATCTCGCGGCCCAGCTTACGGTGGTCGCGCTTGGCGGCCTCTTCCAGCATGGTCAGATAGGCCTTCAGGTCGTCACGATTGCGGAACGCGACGCCATAAATGCGCTGCAACTGCTTGTTGCGGTGATCGCCGCGCCAATAGGCGCCCGCGACCGACATCAATTTGAATGCGTCGGCGGGCAACTGGCCGGTGTGCTGCAGATGCGGCCCCCGGCAGAGGTCCTGCCAATGGCCGTGCCAATACATGCGCAAGGGCTCGTCGCCCGGGATCGCCTCGATCAGTTCAACCTTGAAAGGCTCGTTCTTGGCCACATAGTGGGCGATGGCGCGGGCACGGTCCCAGACCTCGGTCTTTACCGGATCACGGGCGGCGATGATCGCCTTCATTTCCTTTTCGATGGCGCCCAGATCCTCGGGGGTAAAGGGTGCCTCGCGGTCGAAATCGTAATACCAGCCGTTTTCGACCACCGGGCCGATCGTCACCTTGACCTCGGGCCACAGTTTCTGGACGGCACGGGCCATCACATGCGCCAGATCGTGGCGGATCAGTTCCAGCGCCTGCGCTTCGTCCTTCATCGTATGAATGGCGATGCTGGCATCGGTGGTGATTGGCCATTGCAGGTCATGATGCCTGCCGTTCACCGTCGCCGAGATGGCGGCCTTGCCAAGTGATGGGGCGATCGCCGCCGCGACCTCGGCAGCGGTTACGCCGGCCGCAAAGCTGCGGCTATTGCCATCGGGAAATGTCAGGGAAATCTGGCGCATTGGCCGTCCTCCTCGTCGGTTTGGCGCCTACGGGTGCGCCCGGTTGCGGGTTATGTCGGGCCTCTATCGGCAATCGGCGCGCCCAAGTCAACGGTCGGGGGTTCCACCCCCGCACCCCCGGGGATATTTGGAAAGAGAAGAAGGGGAAGAAGATGACCGACTTTCTGACGACATCGCAAGGGCGGCGCATTGCCTACAACCTGACCGCCGGGGCCGGACCGGGCGTCGTGTTTCTTGGCGGCTTCCGGTCAGACAAGGAAGGCACCAAGGCGCTGGCGCTGGAGGCATGGGCCCGCCGGACGGGCCGCGCCTTTCTGCGGTTCGACTATTCGGGCCACGGCGCATCCTCGGGCGACTTTCTGGATGGCTCGATCGGGGACTGGTTTGCGGACGCGCAGGCCGCGATCCTGACCTTGACGCAGGGGCCGCAAGTGCTGGTCGGGTCCAGCATGGGGGGCTGGATCGCGCTGTTGATGGCGCGGGCGCATCCCGAACGGCTGGCCGGGCTGGTGACAATCGCCGCAGCGCCTGACTTTACCGAGGACCTGACCTGGCCCGGCCTGTCACCTGACCAGCAGCGCGAGATGATGGACAAGGGCCAGATCGCCCTGCCCTCGGACTATTCCGACGAACCCTATATCTTTACCCGCAAGCTGATCGAGGACGGGCGGCGCAATCTTGTCCTGCGCAGCCCGCTGACCTTCGCCATACCTGTCCGTCTCCTGCAGGGAACCGCGGATAGCGATGTGCCGCCATCCGTGGCACAGCGGCTTTTTGACCATGCCACCGGCGACGACATCCGCCTGACGCTGGTCAAGGGCGCCGATCACCGCTTTTCGACCCCCGCCTGCCTCCGGCTGATAGAAGAGGCCGTGGCCGACGTCTCGGGCACCGCCTGAGCGCCGTCAGATCGCGCGGATCGCCCCGCGCCGGGCCTTCGGCCCTTCGCCATTGCGGTCGATGAAATCCAGAACCAGCGGGCGGATATTGGTGCGCCAGCTTTTGCCGGCAAAAATCCCGTAGTGCCCAGCCTCGGGCTCCAGATGGCTGGCCTTTTTCGACGCGGGCAGGCCGGTCAGCAGATCCAGCGCCGCCAGACACTGGCCGGGAGCGGAAATATCGTCCTTTTCCCCTTCGACCACCTTGACTGCCACTTCGGTGATCTTGCCGATATCGACGGCCTTTCCGGCAACCCTGAAGCTGTTCGTCGCGATCTCGCGCTTTTTGAACACCCGCTCGACCGTCGACAGATAGAATTCTGCCGTCATGTCCATGACCGCCAGATATTCGTCATAAAAGCGGTTGTGCTTGTCCCGTTCCGACGCCTCGCCCCGGACCGCGCGCATCAGCTGGTCCTGAAAGGCCTTGGCATGGGTCCCGGCATTCATCGAGATGAACGAGGCCAGCTGCAAAAGCCCCGGATAGACCAGCCGGCCAGCGCCCGCATATTTGAAGCCGACTTGCTGGATCGCCAGATGTTCCAGCTGCCCCATGGTCAGAGACCGGCCGAAATCCGTCACCTCGGTCGGCGCGGCATCAGGATCGATCGGCCCGCCGATCAGCGTCAGCGTGCGCGGCTGGGCAGCGGGATCTTCTTCGGCCAGATAGGCAGTCGCGGCCAATGTCAGCGGCGCGGGCTGGCAGATGGCCACCACATTGATATCCGGCCCAAGCGTGCGCATGAACTCGACCAGATACAGAGTATAATCCTCGACGTCGAACTTGCCCTCGCTCACCGGAATGTCGCGGGCGTTCTTCCAGTCGGTGATATAGACCTCGCAGTCGGGCAGAAGCGACGCGACGGTCGAACGCAGCAGGGTCGCATAATGACCCGACATCGGTGCCACCAAAAGAACGCGGCGGGCCTTCGGCTCGCGGCCAGCGACGTGAAACTGGATAAGATCGCCAAAGGGCTTGCTGACCAGTGTGCGCACATCGACCAGATGATCGCGGCCATCCTCGCCGACCACGGTGCGCACGCCCCAGTCGGGCTTGATCACCATGCGGGCAAAGGACCGTTCGGTCATCCGCCCCCAGGCCGACATGACCTTGAACATCGGATGCGGCACCAGCCCCCAGACCGGATAGGACGCCATCGCCCTGGCCGACGCCCCCAACCATTCGTTGGTATTGCGGACGCTTTCCATCCAATCATAGCTGAACATGGTCTTCATTGCGGTACTGGTCCCTTCTTTGCGCAAAACATTGCTTTCCTGAAGGGAAAGGCACGGCTATGCTGCAATGCAACACACTAGGGGGGATTTGTTACCATGACAACAAATGAAGCGCACCCCCCGGGCCAGACCGACCGGATGGGTGCCAATCTTAAACGAATTGAGGCTTTGTCGCAGCGGCTTGTTGCTGCGATGGCACAAAAGCGCAGTTCCAACGCGGCACTCGAAGGCCCGGGCATCGAACTTTTTGCCAAGGCGGCCGGTGCCCTGTGGAACGAGGCGATGACCAATCCCGGCCGGATGATCGAACAGCAGGCGGGCCTTTGGGCCAAGGCGCTGCAGAATTACACCCAGCTGCAGCACAGCCTGACCCAGGATTCGGACAGCCCGCCCCCCCCGTCCAAGGACCGGCGCTTTGCCAATCCGCTTTGGCAGACCAACCCCTATTTCGCCTTCGTCCGCCAGCAATATGAAACCAATGTCGAGGCGATGGAAACCGCTTTGTCCGACCTCTCGGGCCTGGAACCGGGAGAGCGGCGGCGCGTCGATTATTTCACCCGCCAGATCATCGACATGATGGCACCGACGAACTTTCTGGCCACCAACCCCGACGCCCTGGAAAAGGCTGTGGCGACCGAAGGCGAAAGCCTGGTCGCAGGGCTGGAGAATCTGGTGCGGGATATCGAGGCCAATCACGGCGACCTGATCGTCACCCTGGCCGACAAGAAGGCCTTTACCGTCGGCCAGAATCTGGCCGCGACTGAAGGGCGCGTCGTCTTTCGCAACCGGCTGATGGAACTGATCCAATATAGCCCCATGACCGAAAAGGTGCATGCGACCCCGCTGGTGATCTTTCCGCCCTGGATCAACAAATTCTACATTCTCGACCTCAAGCCGCAGAATTCGCTGATCCGCTGGGTCGTGGAACAGGGCTTTACCCTGTTCGTGGTCAGCTGGAAGAATCCTCATTCCGGCTATGCGGATGTTGGCATGGACGATTATGTCGAAGAAGGATTCCAGAAGGCGATTTCGGTGGTCAAAGAGATCACCGGCCAGGACCGGGTCAATACCGTCGGCTATTGCATTGCCGGAACCACCCTGTCGCTGACGCTGGCGCTGATGAAACATCAGGGTGACAAATCGGTCGAATCCGCGACCTTCTTCACCACGCTCACCGACTTTTCCGATCCGGGTGAAATCAGCGTTTTCCTGGGCAATGACTTTGTCGACGGGATCGAGACCGAATGTCGTGAACGCGGCTATCTCGACAAATATTTCATGTCGCGCACCTTTTCCTTCATGCGCGCCAATGATCTGGTCTATGCCCCCGCGATCAAAAGCTACATGCTGGGCGAGGCGCCACCCGCGTTCGACCTTCTCTATTGGAACGGCGACGGCACCAACCTGCCCGCGCGCATGGCCGTCGAATATCTGCGCGGCCTCTGCCAGGGCGACGGGCTGGCCAAGGGCACGTTCCAGATTTGCGGGCAAGAGGTTTCGCTTAAGGACGTCAAGGTGCCGCTCTGTGCTATTGCCTGCGAGACCGACCATATCGCGCCCTGGAAAGCGTCCTATGCCGGGATCCGGCAGATGGGGTCCAAGGACAAGACCTTTATCCTGGCCGAATCAGGTCATATCGCCGGCATCGTCAGCCCACCCACCAAAGAGAAATACGGCCACTACACCAACGCGGGCCCCATGGACAAAGCCGACCGCTGGAAGGACGAGGCCACGTTCCACAAGGGCAGCTGGTGGCCGCGCTGGGGTGCCTGGCTGGCGGAACGGTCCGGCAAGATGGTCGCGGCCCGCACACCCGGCAGCGCCGCTTATCCTGCGCAAGATGCGGCACCCGGACGCTATGTCACGGAAACGCCAAACGGCTGATACAGGCTTCTGCGATAATTTTTCTGCAGCGCAGCAATTTCCTCTTGAAATGCCGCGATGCAGAAAGTATATGGATGTCAGTTGAACAACCCAGAGCACACCGCTCTGCACCGCAGGAGATAGAAAATGGCCAAGACCCAAGATTTCACCAAAGTCATGCAGGACATGATGTCGTCGTTCCCGGTTGATGCGAACGCTTTCCAGAACGCGATCAAGTCGCAGGCCCAGTTCGGCGAGAAGCTCGCCAAAGTTGTGCTGGAAGCCGCTGAAAAGTCGAACGAAATCTCGTCCAAATGGACCAAGGAAGCCCTGTCGAAAGTCAGCTCGCTGACCAAAGTCAAGGAAGAGCCGGCCGACTATACCAAAGCCTTCGGCGATTTCGCTTCGTCCGCGGCTGAACTGGCTGCCGAAAACCTGGCCGCTTTTGCCGAAGTTGCCAAGAAAGTCCAGATGGACACCGTCGAGCTGATGATGGCTGCTGGCAAGACCGTTTCGGAAGATGCCGCTGCCGCCGTGCAGAAAGCCACCGCCGAAGTGACCAGCGTCGCCAAGAAGGCCGCTGCTGCCGCGAAGTAATTCGCCAGCTACAGATTTAGAAAGGGCGGTCCCGCCGGGGCCGCCCTTTTCTTTGTTGTATTTTTGTCCGCCCGGTCTAATCTCGCTGCAATGCAACAAAAAACGGGGGAAGGTACAATGGCCGACGATCCGAGGCCCTTGTTGATCAAGCGATATGCCAGCCGACGTCTCTATAACACCGAGACCAGCGACTATGTGACGCTTGAAGATATTGCCGCCTTCATCCGCAACGGTCGCGAAGTGCAGATCGTCGACCTCAAGACCGGCGACGACCTGACGCGCCAATATCTCTTGCAGATCGTTGCCGAACATGAAAGCCGCGGCGAAAGTGTCCTGCCCGTCGATGTGCTGACCGATCTGGTGCGCAGCTATACGACCAATGCGCAAAGCGTCGTTCCGCAGTTCCTGGCCGCCAGTTTCGAAATGTTGCGCAGCGGTCAGTCCAAACTGATGGAACAGATGGCCTCGTTTCCCAATCCCATGGCCTCGATGCCCGGGTTCGAGGCGCTGCAACGCCAGCAGCAGGCCTTCCTCAAGACCTTCATGGGGGGCTTCGTCGGCTCGTCCGGCCCCGCGCCCGATCCTGATGATGCACCCGCGGCAGCGCCTGCCAAGGGTCATTCCAATGACGATATCGCCGCGATCAAAAAACAGCTCGCCGATCTTCAGGCGAAACTGTCCAAGCTCTGACCAGCAGAGGCGCCGGGAACCGTCCCATGCCAGATAGTCCCGCGCGCATCTCGCTTTGGGCGATCGAGGCCTTTCTGGCCGCTGCCGAGGAGGGCAGCGTTCAGGGCGCCGCCCGGCGATTGTCGGCCTCTGCCTCGGCCATCAGCCAGCAGATCGCCGCGCTTGAATCCGCGCTGGGGGCGCCTTTGCTGGACCGCGCCCAGCGCCCGCTGCGTCTGACGCCTGCGGGCCATGCCTTCCTGCGCCATGCCCAGGCGATCCTTGGGGAACTGGCGGCAGGGCGCGCCGCCATCGGCCTGGTCGGCCAGGGCGGCCTCGCCAGTCTTCGCCTTGGCTTCATCGAGGATTTCGAATCCGGCCTCACCCCCCGCCTTCTGTCGGACCTTGGCCGCGAATGGCCCGGCAGCCAGTTCATCCTGGAAACCGGCCCCAGCCACCGCCTGCACGAAGCGTTGATCGCCCGCAGCCTGGACATGATCGTCGCCGCCGACCTCGGCCGCGCGACCGAGGAGTTCGAGGTCCATCGCCTGCTGGAGGAACCCTTTGTGGCGGTCGTGCCGCACGGCCAGTCTGCCGATCAAATCGCCTCGGACTTGCCGCTGATCCTCTACAGCCCACGCCATCACATGGGCCGCCAGATCGCCGATGCGCTGGCCCGCCAACCCCATCGCCCCGCGCACCGGTTTGAGCTGGACAGTTACAATGCGATCATGGCCATGGTGGCGGCCGGTAGCGGCTGGACGATACTGACACCGCTGGCTGTCCTGCATGCGGCCCGCTTCCGTGACCGGATTGACCTGCATCCCCTGCCCTTCGCCCCTTTTTCGCGCCGCATCGCGCTGACGGCGCGGCTGGGCGCCATGGGGCCGATGCCCGCGGCGATGGCCGCCCGCCTGCGCCTGTTGCTGAAGGAACTGATCGTCGACCCCGTTCTGGCCGAACATGGCTGGATGGCAGGCCAGTTGCAGCTGGTCAGCGACTGACCCCGCCGGGTGCTGCGGCCCTGACCCGGGCCCGCCACAGGGTGAACACCCCGGCCGCCACGACAATGGCCGCGCCAACGACCACACTTTGCCGCAGCGGTTCGTGAAAGACGAACACCCCCAGAATGGCGATGAACGCCAGCTGCAGATAGGCAAAGGGCTGGATCGCCGACGCCTCTGCCACTTCGAACGCCCGGATCATCAGGAAATGCGCGGTGGCCGAGGTGCAGCACAAAGCCAGCATCCAGCCCCAGTCCACCATGGTCATCGGCTGCCAGTGCCACAGGCCGAAGGGCGTCATCACCACCATTCCCACCAGCCCCATCCACAGGAAACTGACCTGTGCCGGATCGTGGCGCCCCGCAACGCGCGTCATCAGCCCATACAAAGCAAACAGAAAGGCGGCACAGAGAGGGATCAGGGCCGCAGGCGAAATGACCCGCCCCCCCGGCTGCAGGATCACCAGCACCCCGATGAACCCGATCCCGATCGCCGTCCAGCGCCGCCAGCCGACCTTCTCGCCCAGAACCGGCTGCGACAGGGCGGCAACCAGCAAGGGATAGCAGGCAAAGACCGCATGGCTTTCCACCAGCCCCAGACGGATAAAGGCCACAACCATCACACAGATCTCAGTCACCAGCAGCAAGCCGCGCAGGATCTGCACCCAGGGCACCCTGCTGGCCAGCGCCGCCCGCACGCCCCCGGGCTGGCGCAGCGCCAGGATCAGGACAAAGGCCGCCAGGAACCAGAAGCGGATCGTGACAACCATATAGACATTGTAGGTTCCGGCCAGATGGCGCGAAATCCCGTCCTGCAGCGAAAAGACCAGACTGGTCAGCGACATGAACAAAATGCCCAGCCGCAGGTTCTGTTCCTTCACGCGCCCGCCTCCAGCCAGCCGCGCGTCATATGGCGCTTGCGCCCATAGCCCGGCACCCGTTCCACCACAAAGCCAGCCTCTGCCAGCGCCCGCCGCACGGCCCCCGCCGCCGTATAGGTGGCAAGGGTTCCGCCTGGCGCAGTATGCCCCGCGACCTGCCCCATCAGCGCCGCCTCCCATAATTCGGGATTTTTGGCGGGCGAAAACCCGTCCAGAAACCAGGCATCCGCTCGCCCCTCCCACAGGGGCAACGTGGCGCGCGCATCACCGATGATTACCGCCACATCGGCCGGACCCAGCGCAAAGCGCCTCAGGCCCGTGCCCCAAACGTCGGTAAGTTGCCCTGCCAGATCATCCAGCCCATCAAACTGGGCCAAAGCCCGGGCCATATCCGCCACCGTCATCGGGTACGCCTCGAACGAGGTGAAAGAGAACCGCCCTGCGACCCCGGCACCCTGCCACAGACGGATTGTCGCCAACAGGTTCAACCCGGTCCCGAACCCCAGCTCGGCAATGGCAAACCCGTCCCGGAACCGCCCCGGCAAACCATTGCC
>CAZKJZ010000007.1:21964-46442 GCA_964553145.1 uncultured Frigidibacter sp.
ACCCCAGCTCGGCAATGGCAAACCCGTCCCGGAACCGCCCCGGCAAACCATTGCCTGCATGAAAGACATGGCCCGTTTCCGCCAGCCCGTCGGCGATCGAGAAATATGGATCGTTAAACAGGCCCGACACCGGCACCCGCCCATCGCGCCACCCGACCTGTTCGTCACTCATCCGCCCTTGCCCTGTATCTGACGTCCAGGGACCATGGCGTCACGGGACCCGAAAGGCAACGGCGCTCGGCAAAACGGCACGGCGCCAAGACGGATCAGCGCAAGTCCTGCCGAAACGAAAACACCGCCCCAATGGGGCGGTGTCCAAACCAGTCAGACAGGTCTCAGCGGCTGCGAACCGTGCTGAAGGTCGCGGTCGGGGCGGCATTGCGGCTGCGCCCCGGCCCAGCGCCCAGACGGGCGAGAGCGGTGGCGCGGCCTTGACGGGCGGTCTCGATCAGGTTCGACATGGCAGGTCCTTTCATTCTGAAGGAAGGGGCCGGTTTCACCGGCGGGATAAGGTTTGGTGGGAAGGGTCAGTGCCGGGCCAGCCCGTGGGCGACCATGGCATTTTCGGGGCGGGGGCTATGGCGGAAGCGGGCGCTCGAACCGGCCCCGTTCACCATGCCACCAGCAAAAAGGCCAGTCCGCGCGGCACCGGCAGCACGGCCTTTCTGTGCAAATTCAATATGTTCGACCATTCATCCGCCCTTTCTTATTCTTGATCCGGTTTTTTGTCTGGCGTCTTGCTGTCGCCATATTTCGTTTGTGGGGACAAAGTTCGTCCACACACGTGACCGAATCCGGGCAGGACCGCGCCAAAAGCATGGTCAATGAGAGGTATTTTGATGACAACTATACGCAGAAATCCGGACAATCCGGTCGCGCAAAGCTTGCCGTATTTGTGGTCAGTCCTGCCGACCAAGAAGGATTGTTTCAGGCTTTTCCGGTGATTTGTCTGTAAGTCCGGTTCGGCTGCGGGCGGCCCGTTGGAAATCTCTGCTACGGGGCCTAGGCCGAAAGTCTGAATATTTCGTTAAATTTTGCGGTGTTAACCTTTCGGCCTGGGGTTCCTTTTGCAAATCCGGCCGGTCAAAGCCTGGCCAATAAACGATCAAGTGGTTCAAATCTTTCGATTATTCTAGCGCATAGCCGGGCAAAGATCAACTAGGCACGCCGCATCCGCCCCTGACGCCGCATTATCCGCCAGCCCTGCAACAATAGGATCGGCAGCACATAAATCCAGACGCGCAGCGCAAAGCCGGTCAGCATCATCCAGTGAACCAGCGACAGAATCGCCGCCGCATAGATCCAGCGCTGCAACGCCTTCCAACGCGGCCCCATCTTGCGCACCGCGGCATCGGTCGAGGTCAGGGCCAGCGCCAGCATCACCGCCAGCGCCAGCCAGCCTGCCAGAACGTCCGGTCGGCTGAAGCTATTCAGAAACCGCCCCATGTTGGTACTGGCCAGCCAGACCGCCAGATGCAGCGCGCCATAAAGAAAGCTTGCAACCCCGATGTTGCGGCGCCGCGCCTTCAGCCAGGGCAAGGGGCCGAACATCATCTGCAAGGGCGTCACCGCCAAAGTGATGATCAGCAGGATGCAGGAAATCTCGCCCGTCCAGCGCAGATAGTCTACGCCGTGCCTGATCAGCAGGCCATGAGCGATCAGCCCCAGCGCCGGCAAGGCCAGCGCCAGCCAGAACCCGTAGCGCGGCCGCGCGGCAGCCATTATTCGGCCGCCAGCGCCTGCTGCGCACCACCGGGTTTCTTGACCTCGAACTCTTCGTGATAGGAGCGTTCGACGTTCACGTTCCACACATCGTTCTTTTCACCCAGGATATTGCGGGCGGCATACATGGCCGACAGCATCGAATGGTCCTGGTTGTTGTAACGGTGCAGGCCGTTGCGGCCGACGGTCTGGAAATTCTCCAGCTTGGTCAGCCAATCCTCGATCACATCCAGCGCCTCGCGATATTCACCATCATAGACCGGATAGGCCTTGGGCTGGCGAATGATGGCCGCGCCGATCACATGCTTGACCTTGGCCAGGCCCAGCACTTCCAGTTCCTTCGACGCCAGGGCGCGCAGCTCTTCGTCCGACATCTGCCACAGGCCATCGCCCTCCTGGCAGAAATATTCCATGCCGATCGACGCTGTATTCTGGTCGGGCAACATTTCCTTGGACCAGGCGCGGAAGTTCTGGATACGACCGACCTTGACCTTGGGCGAATGGATATAAATCCAGTTGTCGTTGAACGGGTCCGCATGATCCAGAACCAGCGTCACGATCAGGAAGTCGCGGTAGCGCAGCTTGTCAGCGGCCGCGATCACCTCGGGCGGGGGCGGCGGATCAAACGAATGGATCAGCTCCTTCAGCGCCATCGTATTGACGAAGTGATCGCCTTCGATCCGGTCCTGAACCGGGGCGGACCCGTCCGTCGACCAGCGCGCCACATCGACCGAGGTCACACGCATCCCGTCGCGGTTGACCCGGGTCACTGGCGCACGCATCTGCACCTCGCCGCCCTTTTCGCGCACAAGATCGCGGCACTTTTCCCACATCATGCCGGGGCCAAGGCGCGGATACTGAAACTCTTCGATCAGGCTGGTCGTGTCGTTCGACCCCGAAATCGCATTCCACACAGCCTTGAACAGCGACAGGTTCTTGATGCGCTGCGCAGCCCAGTCGGCACGGATTTCCTTGGGATTGATGCCCCAGACCTTCTGCGTATAGCTGCGGAAGAAGTGCATATAGAGCCGGCCGCCAAAGCGGTTGATGACCCATTCCTCAAAGCTTTCTTCCTTGCGATACGGACGGACCTGCCACTTGAAATAGGACAGCATGATCCGCATCGATTCATAGGGGCCGATGTTGGTCAGCGCGTTGAACAGCTTCAAGGGATAGTCAAAGAATTTTTCGCGGTAGTAGATGCGCGACAGGCGGGGGACGGTGATGAAATCATCCGTCAGCACCTCGTGCCACATGTCTTCGACTTCCTTCACCTTGGTGAAGAACCGGTGGCCGCCAATGTCAAACCGGTAGCCGTTGTTGGATTCGGTGCGCGAGATGCCTCCGACCATGTCGGATGCCTCCAGCACGACGGGGCGGTGGCTATCGCTCCGCTTCTGCAGCTCATAGGCGGCAGTCAGTCCGGCAGGGCCCGCGCCGATGACCACGACAGGGCTGGTCTTGTTCGTCTTCATCTTGCTCACCACCACTTCCGAAATGACGTACTCAAATAGGATTGAACTGCTACAGAAGCATTATACCCCGGCTGGGGGGGCCTACAAAACTGTCTTCGCGTCGGTTCGTTCACGAATATCTCACAATTCCGGCCCGATCGGGCGATCAGAGCGGTTTTCGGATGCTTTCCCGCCCCGAAAACCATAGCAAAATGCAAACAGCGCCACATGGCGGGGCAAAGACATGACGCAAGCGTCAAGCCGATTCGCGGCCATCAGATCTTGACCCGGCGTCCGGCAGGCGCCGAATAGCGGCTGTCGTCAAAGACATTGCGCGTATCCAGGATCAGCCGCGCCGACCGTCCGACCAGCGCATAATCGACATCCGTATGATCCGTGGTCAGCACCACGACGTCATAGGCTGCGACCGCCTGTTCGGTCAGTTCCGCTGACCGGCGCCCGGCCAGGCCAGCATGATCGCGCGTCACCGGCATCACCGGGAAATAGGGGTCGTGATAATCGCAGGCGGCCCCCAAAGCCTCCAGCCGGTTCAGGATCGCCAGGGCCGGGCTTTCGCGCGTATCCTCGACATTCTTCTTGTAGGCCACGCCCAGGATCAGGACGCGCGCGCCCTTGATCGCCGTGCCGCGCTGGCCCAGTTCAGCAGCGACGCGATGCGCGATCCGGTCAGGCTCGCCCTCGTTATTGCGCCGCGCCAGGTCGATGATCGGGGTCTCGGACCCGACGTCCCGCGCCCGCCACGACAGATAGACCGGTGACACAGGAATGCAGTCGCCGCCGATGCCGGGGCCCGGGTAAAAGGGCATATAGCCAAAGGGCTTGGTCGCGGCGGCCTGCACCACTTCCCAGACATCGACGCCCATGGCCTCCATCGCCACCTTCATCTCGTTCACCAGGGCGATATTCACGGTGCGGAAACTGTTTTCCGCCAGCTTCACCGCCTCGGCCGTCGCCAGAGAGCTGACGGGAACCGTCCGCGTCACGACATGCGCATAGAACCGGTCCAAAAGGTCGCGCGACTGGGCATCGTCCGCGCCGACGATCTTGGGGATCGACTTCGTATCGAACTTGGCATTGCCCGGATCTTCGCGTTCGGGCGAAAAGCCCAGAAAGAAATCGACACCCGCGCGCAGGCCACCTGCCTCCAGGATCGGTTTGACCACGGTCGCGGTGGCGCCGGGCCAGACCGTGCTTTCCAACACCACCAGCTGGCCGGGGCGCAGTTCGGCGGCCACCGTATCCGCCGCGCGGCGGACATAGGACAGGTCCGGCGCGCGGTCTTCGTCATGCGACAGGGGTGTCGGCACGCACATCAGAATGATATCCGCCGCCCCGAGTGCCGCGGCGTCGGACGAGGCCGCGAACCGGCCGCTGGCCAGCGCGTTGGCGATCCGGTCCTCGGCGAAATAGGAAATCACCCGCTCGCCCGCATTGATGGCGGCGACGCGGGTTGCGTTCAGATCGAACCCGGTGACAGGAAAGCCGCATTCGCTGATGGTCAGGGCAAGGGGCAGGCCGACATAGCCCAGCCCGACCGTCACCACCCGCGCCTCGCGCGCCGCAATCTTGTCTTTCAACGATGCATACATCGAAAAGGAAGCCGTCATCCTGCACCTTCAATTCAAACCGGGCCAGCCAGGCAGTGTCAAAGCCCCGGGGCCGACATGGCCCACAATATTTCCCGCAGTCAATTGCACTTGGCCGGACCCGCCGTGTTAGCCACAAGTCCCGCAACAATGTGATCGTCACACGCTATCCGTAGACCAATAAACGCCAATCGCAGAACAATCCGCCTGTCTGGGTCAACCTTAGCAGATGCCGCCGAAAACGCCAGCAGGCGCGCCCGTTTGCCAATGTTGCGGCGGCGCGGGAAAATGGCCATGATAGAGGCCATTGTTGACCATGCGGCCCAAAGCCGCCGCTTTCCCGATGCGCAGCGCCATTTCAACGTGTTAGCATCGCCCGAACCAAGGAACAGTCAGGACTGACCATGAAGATTCTCGTGACCGGAGGCGCCGGTTTCATCGGCTCGCATTTGACCGAACGGCTGGTGGCCGAGGGGCATCACGTCACCGTTCTGGACGATCTGTCGACCGGACGGCGCGAGAATCTGGCGTCTTTGCAGGGGTCGAACGCACTGACCTTCATCGAAGGCAGCATTCTGGATGCCGATCTGGTGAACGACCTGTCGGACCGTGCCGATGTGATCTTTCACCTGGCTGCAGCGGTTGGCGTCAAGAAGATCATGGACGAGCCCAGCCGCTCGATCCTGACCAATGTTGGCGGCACCGAAAACGTCCTGCGCGCCGCCTTGCGCAACAACACGATGACCTTTGTCGCCTCGACATCGGAAGTCTACGGCAAGGCCACGAAATTTCCGTTCAGCGAGGATGACGACCTGACCATCGGCGCGACCAAGAACCTGCGCTGGTCCTATGCCTGCGCCAAGACGCTGGATGAATTTCTGGCGCTGGCCTATGCGCGGGAATCGAACCTGCCCGTCGTGATCCTGCGCTTCTTCAACACCACCGGCCCGCGCCAGACCGGGCGCTATGGCATGGTCGTGCCGAATTTCGTTCAGGCGGCGCTGGACGGGCGGCCCCTGCTGGTCCACGGCACGGGCGAGCAGTCGCGCTGCTTCGGCCATGTGATGGATGTGGTCGAGGCGCTGATCCGCCTGATGGCCGAACCCGCCGCGCGCGGCCAGGTCTTCAACGTCGCCAATGATCAGGAGGTGACGATCCGCCAGCTGGCCGAACAGGTCGTCGCCGCCACCGGATCGGCATCCGAAATCCGGCTGGTGCCCTATGACACGGTCTATCCGCCGGGGTTCGAGGATATGGCCCGCCGCCTGCCCGACGTGTCCAAGCTGCAGCGCACCATCGGTTTCCGTCCGCGCCGCGGGTTGGCCGAGATCATCAGCGACGTGATCGCCGAAAAGCGCGGCCCGGGGGCGGCCTGATGCGCAATGCTGCCGCCCGTGACGCGCTGGGTCTGGCGCTGATCCTGATCCTGGCATTTGCGCTGCGGCTGCCCGCGCTGAACGGCCCCTTGTGGTATGATGAAATCACCACGGTCGAGACGCATCTGAAACTGGGCTGGGGCGAGGCGCTGCAAAGCTACTCGATGAACCATCATTACCTGCACAATTTCGCTGCCAAGGTCACGATGGACATGTTTGGCGGGCAGCCCTGGGCAATCCGCTTGCCCGCGCTGATCTTCGGGCTGGCGTCGATCTGGGCGATGTGGGTTCTGGTGCGGCGCACAGCGGGCAGCGCCATGGCGCACGCGACCGGCGCGCTGATGGCCCTGTCCTATCACCACATCTGGTTTTCGACGAATGCGCGCGGCTACACCGGCATGGCGCTGTTTTCAACGCTTGGCCTGATGTTCTTCCTTCAGGGCCTGGACCGGCCTCGCAAGGCCACCTGGGTCTGGTTCGCGGCGATGCTGGTCGCGACCGCCTTTACCCACCTGACCGGCATCTTCTTTTTCGCCACGCTTGGGCTGATCTGGCTGGGCACGCTGGCCCGCGATGCGCGCCGGGGCGGCCTGACCCGCGAACGTACGCTGTGGCCGCTGGCCGCCTTTGCGGGCGGGCTTTTGGTCACCGGGCTTCTTTATCTGCCGATCCTGCCCAGCCTGCTGGAAACGGTCGGCAATGTCTCTGACACATCGGCCATCGACCCGATGCAGGAATATCAAAGCCCGCTCTGGGCGGCGGCCGAGGCGATCCGGACGGGGCTGGGCGAGGCGGGGCCCGTGATGCTGGTCGTCGGCGCGCTGGTCGTGATCCTGTCGGTCTTGGGGGCGCTGACCCTGCAAGGCACTGCCGGTCTGATCGGGCTGGTGACCTTCGGCCATATCCTGCTGACCCTTGCCGTGCTGATGGCAGTCGGCATGCGGGTCTGGCCGCGCTTTTTCTTTCCCGACATCGCCTTTCTGTTGTTCTTGATCCTTCTTGGTGTGCGGCTGGTCTGCGGCTGGATCGCGCGGCTGGTGCCGACCGCACTGGGGCGGCTGGCTTTTCCCGTGGCGCTGGGGCTGATGCTGTTGCTGTCGGGCGTGCTGGCGACACGCAACTACACGATGCCCAAACAGGACCTTGCCGGTGCGGTCGCCTTTGTCGAACGTGTCCGCCAGCCCGGCGACCGGGTCTTTGCCACCCTTTACGCAGGCGAGATTTTCACCGGCCATTTCGGCATGGACTGGGGCACGGTCTGGACCGATCAGGATTATGCCAAGGCGCTGGCCCAGCCCGGCCCGGTCCTGTTTGTCGTGGCTTTCCCCGGCCGGTCGATGCGCAGCCTGCCGGCGCTGGATGCCGATGAAAAGGCCGGGCGCCTAACGGAACTGATCTGGCTGCCGGGTTCCCTGGGCGATGGCGGCGTCCAGATCCTCAGGCGGAACTGATCATGGCCGATATCGTCGTCGGGTCCGGCCCCTCGGGCATCGCGGTTGCCAGCGCCCTTCTGGCCCGCGGGCGCGAGGTCTTGATGATCGATGGCGGCAAGGCGCTGGAACCGGCGCGAGAGGTGGCGCGACAGGCCCTGTCCGCCCGCCCGCCCGCCGACTGGTCGGACAGTGACCGCGCCGACTGGCAGGCGCCGCAATTCGCGGCGCGCCCCGGCCAGACCCGCCGCTATGGGTCCGACTTCGCCATGGAACCGGTGGCGGCCACCTATGCCGACGGCAGCGCGCCCTTTGCGCTCCGCGCCTCGCACGCGGTCGGCGGGCTGTCGAACCTCTGGGGGTCGGCTGTCCTGCCCTATCGCGCCGCCGATCTGGCGGGCTGGCCCCTCACGGCCGAGGATATGGCCCCCCATTACCGCGCCATCGCCGGTTTCCTGCCCATCGCGGGCACAAGCGACGATCTGGAGACGCTGTTTCCGGACATCCCGATGGCTGGCCGCACCACCCTGCCCGCCAGCCCGCAAGGCGCGCGTCTGATTGACCGTTTGCGGCGTGCGCAACCGCGTCTGGCGAAAAACGGCCTGACCGCCGGGCAGTCCCGTCAGGCGGTGGCGCCGGGCTGCAGGGGCTGCGGCCAGTGCCTGCACGGCTGCCCCTGGGGCCTGATCTGGTCAGCGGGCCAGCGCCTGACGGAATTGCGCCAGATCCCCGGCTTTACCTACCGCCCCGGCGCCCCGGTTCTGTCCTTCAGTGAAGAGGCGCATTGCGTCACCCTGCATCTGGCCGGGGGCGAAAGCCTGACGGCGGCGCGGGTGTTCCTGGCGACCGGGGTTCTGGAAACCGCGCGCCTGTGGCTGGCCGCCCAGCCGGGTGCCGCGCGCCTGACCCTGCGCGACAGCCAGCATGCGTTCCTGCCGCTCTTGCACCTGTGGCAGGTGCCGCAGGCTGCGGCAGGCCAGCTGACCACCCTGACCCAGGCCTTTCTGGAACTGGACGCCCCCGATCTGTCGCCCTGGGCGATCCATGCCCAGCTTTACGGCTGGAACGAATATTATCAGCGCGACCTGATGGCCGCCTACGGCCGTCGGCTGCCCGGCAGCGGGCCCTTATGGCGGGCGCTGGCGCGGCGGATGATCGTGGCGCAAATCTTCCTGCATTCCGATCATTCCGGCCATGCCGACCTGACGCTGGCCGCCGATGGCCGACTATCCGCAGCGATCCACGCCCATCCCGACACCGCATCCCTGATGGGGGCGGCAGCCGCAAGAATGGGCTGGGGCCTGCGTGGCGCCGGCCTGATGGCACTGCGCCCCGCCCTCCGTGTCAATCCGGTCGGTTCCAGCTTTCATGTCGGCGCCAGCCTGCCGATGGCCAAGTCCCCGAAAGGCGCGCAAAGTGACCTTCTGGGCCGCCCCGCGGGCCTGTCGCGACTGCATGTCGTCGATGCCTCGACCCTGCCGACAATCCCGGCGACCACCATCACGCTGCCGGTCATGGCCAACGCCCATCGGATCGGCATGCTGGCCCCCTGAGCGGCCTCTCTAACCAAAGTTCTATGGCCAAACGCCAAAATGTGGCAAGAATAGGGCCAGTTGAGTCTGTTTTTCGGCCTCCGGGCCTCCTGTCATTTTGCGCCACATGTATTCGGGGGAAAACATGAGTGATCGCACTTGGTCTCGTCGGCTGCCTATGTCGGCAATTTTATCCTTTATTATTATGATGTTTATGTCCTTGTTCACCACTCCGGTCCGGGCCCATGTGTTCGACGCGACCGGGGCCGCCGTCAACTTTGACGAATCGGGCAAAAGCTTCACCGTCCACCTTTTCGCGAACATCGAAGCGATTCTCGCCGGGGTCGACCCGACGGTCAAAGATACGAACGACAGCCCCAGGGCGATCGAATACAATCGGCTTCGCAACCTGCCACCCGATCAGCTGCAAAAGGTCTTTGAACCCTTTGCCGCCGAATTCCTGGCTGGCATGACCTTTCTGATCGACGGCAAGCCGGTTCATCCCGAACTGACCCAAACCGGCTTTCACGAGGTCGGCGACCTGACCAAGGTTCGCAAGACCGACTTCCTGTTCAAGGGCACGCTGCCCGTGGGCGCCAAGACCTTTGTCTTTGGCTGGAAGCCGGAATTCGGCAAGGTGCTTCTGCGCACCATCGCGCCCCGTGCCCGCACCGAACATATCGAAACGATCGAGATCGGCGCCATGAGCCAACCGGTGGTCATTGCCGATGTCCAGTCGCGCACCGCCCTTGATATGGTGGTCGACTTCGTCAAGATCGGCTTCACCCACATCTTGCCGCAGGGGCTGGACCATATCCTGTTCGTGGTCGGCATTTTCCTTTTGTCGATCCGCGTCCGCCCGATCCTGCGCCAGGTCACGGCCTTTACCGTTGCCCATACGCTGACCCTGGGGCTGGGCGCTGCGGGCTGGGTCAACCTGCCCACCGGGATTGTCGAGCCGCTGATCGCCGCATCGATCGTCTATGTCGCGGTGGAAAATATCCTGCACAAGGAACTCAGCCGCTGGCGACCCGTGGTGGTCTTCTGCTTTGGCCTTTTGCACGGACTGGGGTTCGCGGGCATCCTCAAGGAATTCCAGATCCCCGACAGCGACTTCCTGCTGGGTCTTCTCAGCTTCAACGTCGGGGTGGAACTGGGTCAGCTGACGGTCATCGCCATCTGCTTTGCGCTGGTCGGCATCTGGTTTGGGGCGCGGGAATGGTATCGCCAGCGGATCGTCATTCCAGGCTCGCTGCTGATCGCGGTCATCGGCGCCTTCTGGTTCGTGCAGCGCGTCGTTTCGGCCTGATATCGGACGGGGGGCGCCGCGTCAGCGCCCCTCGAACGCCCCGGCCTCCAGCCGTCCGGCCAATGCCGCATGCCCGCCAGCACCTGCAGCACGGGCAAAGGCTGCGCCATAGGCCGCCATCACCCGATCCTCGCGCCAGCGTTCCTCGAACGCTTGTCGCGCGGCGGCGGCCATCGCCGCACGGCCCGGCCCGTCCTGCTGCATCCGCGCCATGGCTGACTGCAACTCGTCCGGCGTTTCAAACAAAAGCCCGCCGCCCGCCGTTTCGACAATCTCGGGGAAAGGGCCAAGCCTGCGGGCAATGACCGGTGTGCCCAGCCGGAAACTTTCGATCAGGATGATCCCGAACGTCTCGTAACAGACCGACGGCACGATCAGCGCCAAAGCGCCACGGTAATAGGCGTTCAGCTCGTCCGGGTTCTTGCGGCCAAGAAACTGGATGCGCGGATGTCCCGCCGCCAGTTCTTTCAGCTCGCTTGCATAATCCCCATCCCCCAGGATCAAAAGATCAGCGTCGGGATAGCGGTCCATCACCGGGAACACGTCCTGCAATCCCTTGATCTTTTCCAGCCGCCCCACGAACAGGAAATAGGGACGCGGATGCCCGGCATAGGGCGCGACCTTGGTATGATCGAGGTCGGGCAGGAAGTAGGGCAGCACCTCCATCCCCTGCCGCAGACCAAAGGCCGCGTGCTTGCCGCGCGAAAACTCGGATTTGGCGATGATCAGGTCGGTCCGCTCCAGCGCCCGGTCCAAGGCGCCGGTATAGCGCCACAGCTGCGGCGGGCGGCTATAAGCCACGGCGCAGCGCAGACACTGCCGCCCCTCGCACAATTCCCGGCCATGGCGCCACAGCACATGGGTCGGACAGACCAGCCAATGTTCGTGCGCCTCATAGACCTTGAACGCGTCGCCGTAAGCCAGAAGTCCCGGCCCGCCGACCAGCGAGGTATTGTTGTACCAGATGATATCGGGCCGCATCTCATTGATCAGCGCCTGGATGCGGGCGCCATGCATGACCGGCCGCCCGACCTGCTGGGTCAGAAGGTTCGACAGAAAGCCGTTGGCAGCACGCAGGCCCAGCCGCGTCACCCCGTCCGGCGCGCCTTCGGCCTGCACCTTGCCGCCCAGGATCAGATAACTGTCTTCGTCATGCACGACCGTCACCTGATGGCCGCGCGCCGCCAGCGCCCGCGCCATGCGCTGCACGCCGATCGCATCGCCGCCAAAGGAATAGGGCGGGTAAAAGGTGGTGAACATCAGGATTTTCAAGGGAGCCATCATCATCCTTCCTGCCCGCGCAGAACCCGCGCCATCAGCCCGAACCGGTCACGCATGGTGATCCAGGCAAGGCCTGCATAAATGATCGCCCCAAAGGGCACCGTCAGGGCCAGCTGCACAACGGGCCGCGCATCGCGGACCTGCCCGGCCAAAAGCCAGACCGCCAGCCCCATCAGGGCCGCCAGCACCGCAGGCAGCAGGTGGCAGGTAACCATCGGCCAGGGCGACCGGCCCGCGATCCGCCCGACCGTGCGATAGTAAAAGGGCCAAAGGCACAAAGGCGCCGCCACCGCCGCCCCGGCCACCGCAACGATCCCGTGGCGCGACGCGCCCCAGATCAAGATCGCCATCAGCCCCGCCGCCAGCCAGGCCAGTCCGGCAATCGCCGCCGCCCGCCCGGCGGCCAGACAAAAGGCGACCTGCACCCGCGCCAGACAGATATAGATCCCCATCGCCGCGAGCACGCTCAGGACCGGCGCCGCCCCCGCCCAGCCGGGACCAAAGACCAGCAGGATCATCGGCCCCGCCAGCACCGACAGGCCGGTAAAGAACGGCAAGGCCACCGCCCCCGTCAGCCGGGCAAGGTCCAGAAGCAACCGCCCGGCCCCGCCACCGCCCTGACGCATCAGCGCGGCAAAGGCCGATTGCGAAGCTTGCCGAAGCGGCGTGACGATCAGAAAGGACAGGGTCTCCACCAGCCGCCAGGCCACGGCATAAAGCCCCGCCGCCTCGGCCCCGAGCGTCGCGCCGGTGACCAGCGTCGGCACCTGCGTCGCTATCAACTCGCCCGCCCGCAAGGTCAGCACCTGCCCGCCAAAGGCCGCCGCACGCCGCAGATGACCCCGGCTGGTCCGCCGCCCCGGCCGCCAGCCGACCGCGCCCCAGGCCAAAAGGGCGTTGGTCGAGATCATCACCAGCCACTGGCCGACAAAACTCCAGACGCCAAAGCCCGCCAGCGCCAGCCCGATGCCGACCGCGCCACCCAGAATGACCCCGGCGACAGCCCGGATCGACAGGATGCGAAAGGCCAGATCACGCCGCAGGATCGCCACCGGCACGGCATTGGCCGCCACGATCAGAACCGACGGCGCCAGCGCCAGAATGATCCAGGCCACCTGCGGCTCGCCATAAGCCCAGGCGGCAACAGGCGCGATCAGCGCCAGCACCAGCGCCAGCACCGCCCCGAGGCCGATCAGCAGCCAGAAGGTGGCATTCAGATCCTCGTCTTCCAACCCTTTGGCGGCGATCAGATATTCCGACAGGCTTTCGCGCACCAGACTTTCAGACAGGACGATAAAGACCGAGGCCATCGACAAAAGCCCATAGTCCCGCGCGCCCAAAAGCCGGGCCAGGGTGACAAAGACGGCAAAATTCGCCGCCTGCTCGACCCAGTTGCCGACGGCCATCCAGGCCACCCCCCGGCCAAAGGCGCGCGCAACCGACATCAAAGACCCTTCCAGGGCGTCATCAGCCGCGCCTTGACCCAGCGCAGCGCCCGGCGCCGGGCCAGATAGGTGGCACCCCGCCCGGCCAGATGGTCGCGCCAGCGCGCCTCGTCGGTGAAATAGAACATCTCGATCCGCGGCAGGTCAAAGGGGTCATCGTCCGGCCCCGCCTCGCCCAGCCGCGTGCCGACCGATGTGTCATGCGCCCCCCGGATCGCCGCCCGCACGACCGCGGTCGCAAGACCATAGGGCGGCGCGAAATGGCGGCAGGGGCGACCCAGCTCCTCCTCGATCCTATGCTTGGCGACCGCCACCTCGGCGATCAGCGCCTCGGGCGTCAGTGCGGTCATGTCGGGATGGCTGACGGTGTGATTGCCGAACAACACCCCCTCGTCCGCCAGCCGCCGGACCGTCTCCCACCCCATCAGCGGGCGCGGCGGATCGGCGATGCCACGCCAACCCTCGACTCCGCCGATATGGGCGGTGGGCAGATAAACCATCGGGCGAAATCCGTGCCCCCGCATCACCGGCCAGGCCTGATCGGCGAAATCCTGAAACCCGTCGTCAAAGGTCAGAACCACCGACCGCGCCGGCAAGGTCCCCGCCGCCCGCCGCGCCGCCCAATCGTCCAGCGACAGAACCGGCACGCCGCTTTCGGCCAGGACCCGCATCTGCATGGCAAAGACCTGCGGCGCGATCGCCGTCGCCCCGCCACGATCCGAGATCGAATGATACATCAGGATGGATGTCGCCCAGCCCATGCCCACTCCCATCTACCCTTCATCAGTTCCCAAATATCCCGGGGGGGGCCCCGGGGGGGGCAGCGCCCCCCGGCGGATCGCCCCGGCAAAGCCGGGACGATCCTTGATCAATCCTCGACCCGGTGATGCTCGAACTCGGCCCGATGCCGCGCCCAGGCCGCCCGGTCCACCGACCCGTCTGCCCCCAGAACATCCGCCGCCGCATAGGCCATGGCAAAGGCGTGGTGGGTATTGTCATGGGCAAACAGCCCCTGGCGACCAAAGGACAGGAACCCTTCCAGCCCGCCCAGCCAGCCGTCCACCGCCTCGAAATGGCGCTGATAGTCCAGATCATAGACCGGATAGGCCTGGCCGATCCGCCGGGTTTCACAGCGCAGAACCTCGCATTTGACCGGCAGGCCCAGCCCGTTCAGCCAGCCCACATATTGCCGCCCCAGCTCCTCATCCGGCATGTCCCACCAGATCTCGCCCGGATCGCAGGGCAACTCGCCACACAGGATCGTCAGCCCCTTTGGCCCCTTGGCCGAATTGTAGTTCTTCGGCTCTGACATCCGGCTGATCGGGATCGAGAGTTCGGGGAAGTAATGCGCGTCATATTCGGTGAACTGGTCGGTCTTCAGGATCAGATAGACCAGAATCATCCCCCGGAACCGGATCGCATTGGCTGCGGCCAGAACCTCGGGCGGCGCAGGCGGGTCCATCAGCCGCAGGGCCGTGGTCAAGGGAATGGTGGAAAAGACCTGATCGGCCTGATGCGTCACCTCGCCCTCGGGTCCCTTGACCACCACGCCCGTCACACGGTTGCCATCGCGGGTGATGCGGACAATATCCGCGCCGAACGCATATTCGGCGCCCGCCTTGCGCGACACGTCAACCATCGCTTCGGAAATTTGGCCAAAGCCCTTGCGCGGGTAATAGAACCGCCCGGTCGTCGGCCCCTTCATCCCCGGCAGCATCCTGAGCATCTTGCCCAGAATTTTGCCGACCGACCCCGACGACACCCGCCGTTCGGCCAAAGTCACTGCCAGCTTGTCCGGGTCCAGCCCCCAGAGCTTTTTCACATAGGGAAAATAGAAGCTTTCCGAAATCGTGGCCCCAAGCCCGTCATAGAGGACCGAGGAAAAGCTTTTCGCCCCGCCCTGCTTTTTCTTGCGAAAGGGCTTCATCGCCATGTCGCCGAAGAGGCGCAGCGCAAAGGCGGGCGGCAGGCGCAAGAGCGCATCCAGAGGCTTCAGCGGAAAATGAATCCAGCGCCCGCCCAGCCGGATGCGGCCATGGCGCGGCTGCAACAAGAGATCATCGCCCAAAAGCGCCTTCACATCCTCGATCACCTTGGGGTCGGCGACCGGGTGGAACCGGTGCGAACCATAGTCGCACCAGATGCCTTCGATCTGGAAACTGGTGGAATTGCCGCCCGCCCGTGGCGCGCGCTCCAGCACCTCGACCCGCGCCTTGCCGGCCTTGGTCAGCGCATGGGCGGCGGCAATGCCCGCAGGCCCCGCGCCCAGAATGGTGATCTTCGGCTTATCGGCCATCTTCAATCCTCAATCGCTTTGGCAGGGGCGGAAAGTCTGCCCCCGGAAATGGTCAGGATCAGGGCGCCCAGCGCCCCGGTCAGATACAAAATCGCCTGCCAGGCCAGACCCGAGGCGACAACCTGCGGGGCCGCGGCGCCAAACGGCACCAACAGGGCGGCAAGCGAGCTTTCGCGGACGCCAAGCCCGCCCAGCGAGATCGGCAAGGTGGCGATGATCTTGGCCAGTGGCCAGGCAAAGAACCAGGCGGCCAGTGGCACGTTGACGCCTACCGGCACGGCCAGCCGCACCGACAGCCAGATCAGCACCGACTGGATCGCCGCCGACAGGACCAGTGAAAAGAGCAAAAGCGCCGGTCGCCGCCCCAGCGCGCCGAACGCATCGGCCAGCCGCAGCGCCAGCCCCCGCGCGGGCAGGTCCGGATAGCGGCCCCACAGCCAGCGCGCCAGCGTCGGAAAGACGAACAGGGCCACTACCGCCCCGCCGATGATGATCCCGGCCATGGTCCAGGCCAGCGCCGGGCTGCCGCCCCGCGCCAGAAAGGCCAGCCCCAGAAGGCTCAGTCCCGCCAGCCCCACCATGTCGATCAGCCGGTCGCCCACGGCGGCGGCGGCCACCTTTGGCCCGTCCTTCAGTGCCACATGCGCCATCCCCGCCCGGACCGCGTCGCCCCCTGCCGCGCCGGGCAGCGCCAGATTGGCGGCAAGCCCGGCAAAATGGGCGCGCAGGGCCGGACCAAAGGGCAAGGCCCGGTCCATCAGCATCCACCATTTGAACGCCGCCGCGACATGGCAGGCCAGAAAGGCCACAAACACCCCGAAAAAGGTCGCAGGCGTCAGGCGGCGGAAACCGTCCAGGATCGCCTCCTTGGGAAGGAACCAGAAGATCAGCGCCAAGGCCAGCGCCGACCCGCCCGCCCGGACCGCCCATTTCTTCAGTGCTTTGCCCTGCATTGCCACGCTCAGGGCCGCAAATGCAGGCGCGAGATCATGTCCGCGATCAGGCCCAGCGACCAGATGATCAGCGCCGACAGAAAGGCAAAGATCGTGGTTTCCGAAAGGTTGTCCATCCAGATGTCATAGACGAACTTCAGGATGCCCAGCCCCATCAGCCCCAGCCCCAACGGGATAAAGACCCGGAGCGGGTTGAACAGCACCGTCATCCGCAGGACCAGGATGATGAAGTTGATGAAATCCACCGGGCGGATCTTCGACTTGCCGACCCGCTTGCCGTACTGGATCGGCGTATAGATCATCCGCTTGCCGTTGCAGGACATGCAGAGCGTGATGGTCGTGGTAAAGGAAAACTTCTGCGGCAACAGCGGGATGAAGGGCACCAGTTCCGCCTTACGGAACACCCGCAGGCCCGAATTCAGGTCATTCAGCTTCCGTTCTGCCAGGAACGAGGCGAAATTGTTCAGCACCCACTTGGCGGGTTTCCTGATCCAGGGCACGTTCTTCATCGCCGCCCCCCGGTCGCCGACAACCATGTCCTGGGTCCGGCACATCTGCAGCATCGGCGGCAGATAGCGGGCGGGATAGGTGCCGTCGGCATCGATGATCGCCACATATTCATATTGCGCATGCTTGATGCCGCGCTTCAGGCTGGCGCCATAGCCGGTATTGACCTGATTGGTGTCGACCACCACGCCGGTGGTGCGGGCCAGTTCCAGTGTCCGGTCCTCGGACCCGTCATCGATGACGATGATCTCATAGGGCACGCCGGTCGCATCCATCTCGCGGCGGATATCCTCGATCGTATGCAGGATCGCGCCTTCCTCGTTAAAGGCGGGAACGACGATCGACAGGGACAGGCCCTCGAACCCGTCGGCGACCTTGGCGGCAACGGGTGCGGGCGGTGTGGCGGTCGCCGCCGCAGTGCGGGGCGCACGGGCGCGGGTCTTCACGGGCTGATCGTCAGGGGACATGCAGGCGGTTCCTTATTCCAAGCACGTGATATTCGAACAGGCACCAGGCAAAGGACCCGGCCGAATAGACGTAGTAAAGCTGATGGTAGAGCATCGCCAGCAACGCGCGCGGCGCGCCGAGATTGCGGATGAAAAAGGCGAAGAGCGGTGCACTGGCCGCCAGCGCCGCAGCATAAAGCACGAACGGCAGCCACCACAGAGACCAGGCCACCAGCGCCAGCGGCAGCGACAAAAGGAACAGGCCCGCCAGAACCGCGCGGCCGCGTTCGGCCTTAGACGTGTTCAGATCGTCGCCCAGCCCTTCGCGGGCGATCATCAGCCGCGACCAGGGCAGCGCCCGGCGGAAAATGTCGGTGTGAATGGCCTGCCGGATCGTCCAGCGTTTCAGATGCTTGCCCAGAAGTGCGGGATCGACGCAGATCACCCCACCTGCCGCGTGGATACGGTAGCCAAGCTCGATATCCTCGATCGACGGCACACGGTAGGTTTCAACGTCAAAACCGCCGACCCGGGCGAACATGTCGGCGCGCACGGCACCGCATCCGGCCCAGAAGGTCCGCGCCGACCGCCGCGCAGTCTGGTGGTAATAGCGGTGCATCAGGTTCTTGTAGCGGGCAAACCAGCTGCCCTCGGGCGTGGCGTCATAGGAACCGAACACCGCCGCCACCGTCGGATCGGCGAAGGTTGCCCTTAGCCGGGTGGCCCCGTCCGGCCAGGCGATCACATCGCTGTCGACAAACCACAGAACATCTCCCACGGCCTCTTTCGCGGCCAGGTTGCGCGCAACGCCGGGGCCGCCGTTCTTGGGCGTCACCAGAACCCGAGCGCCCATCTGGCGGGCCACCTCGGCGGTGCGGTCCGGCGACTGGTCATCGACCACAATCACCTCGGCCACCTCTCCGCGTTCCAGCATCCCGATCAGGGGCGGCAGCACGCGCGGTAACAGATGTTCGGCCCGAAAGGCCGGCATGATGACCGAGATTGTCATAGTCTCGCCCGCCATCACCGCGCCTTGTCCCGATCGCCGCCCAGCGTCATCAGCATCATGAACCCCGCCAGAAACGGCAACAGCCAGATCACCCGCGCCCCATAGCGCGTCGCAGGCTGTGAAATGCCACCACAGACCAGGGCATTGGCCAGAATCCCTAAAATGATCATCGCCGCAAAGCCCCGGACCGCCTGCGAGGTGCCAGGCCGGACCGCCAGCCACAGAACAACGGCCAGAGACAAGATATAGAGAACCCCCTGCCCCACGACATAGCGGTCAACCCAAGGGGCCGCCCCATCCAGCCGCCCCTTGACCAGGGGACCGGTCAGCGCGCCGGTGACGCCAGCGTTACGCTCGACGACATTGTCGGTCGGCAGGGTCATGTCGATGCTGATCTTGGCCGACTGGATCACGGTATTCTTCAGAAACGCCATCGCGGTGGCCAGCGGCCGGTCCTTCAGCACCGCCAGGAAAAAGCCCCGCTGCGCATCGGCCACGGCCTTTTGATCCGCAGGCGTCATCAGCCGGAATGACCCCAGCCGTTCACTATCCTCGAAAATGATATGGGATGCGGTCAACCGATAGGGGTCGTCCGACCGTTGCAGCGCGGTATAAAGCGCGCAGGTGGCGATTGCGGGATCAGGGCAATGACCCGCCAGATAATCCAGCCCCGGCCCGTCCTGAATAAGTCGCGCGGTAATAAAGGGTTTGATGACCACATCCGAATGGGCCGCCTTGGCCGCCACGGCGCGGAAGGCCGCCTGCTGGCCGTAGGCCGCCCCCAGAACCGCCAGCGCCACCGCAGGACCGATCCACCAGCGCCGCCCGCCGGTCAGGGGCCCGACCAGCAGCGTCGCCAAAAGCAGAAGCCCGGCGATGGCGAAATGCGACAGGTGCGACACGATGGCCACTGACGCGACAAGGAAGGCCAGAACCAGTTCCCACGCCAGCATCGCCCGGCCAAAGGCGGTGACCAGGGCCAAAGCCAGGATCATGACCGGCGCGAACATGTCGGGCATCAGATAGGCCGCATAAAACGGCAAGGACCCCAGCGCGGCCAGCATGACCGGCGCCGCCACCAGAGCCGCCCGCGACATGTCCGGCACCAGCACCCGCCCGGCGGCCCGCGCCAATAGCCACAGCACCAGCGCCAGCCCCGTCAGATTGACGACCAACAGCCCCTCAAGCGCGCCAAAATGGGCAAAGAGGCCGGCCAGAAAGGAATAAAACGGCGAGCGCGACCCATCAACGGTCTTGACCGCCTCGACCACCGCAGCGCCGCCCTGCCCTGCTGTTGCAGCCGCTGGCTTGGCGACCAGCCCCAGCTGTTCCAACGCCAGGCGCCCCTGATCGACGTAGCCGGGCGTGTCGAAATAGAACAAGGGTCGCCCGTTAAGCACAAGCACACTCAGAACGGCCAGAGCCGCCCCAAGGGTCCACATGACCGTCGCCAGACGTGACCGGGCGAACAGGCCGCTCATCCACGAGCCCCCGACCGCAGCTTGTCGAAATAGGCGATCGTCTGGGTCAGACCGTCGCGCAGGGCCACCTTCGGCTCCCACCCGTCCAGCGCGCGGCGGGCAAAGCTGATGTCGGGACGGCGCTGCACCGGATCGTCCTGCGGCAGGGGCTCATAGACCAGCTTCGACTTTGACCCGGTCAGGTCGATGACCGCCTCAGCCAGTTCACGGATCGTCATCTCGACCGGATTGCCCAGGTTCATCGGCCCGGTGATCTCGTCCCCAGTACCCATCAGCCGCACGAACCCGTCAATGAGGTCGGAACAGAAACAGAAAGACCGCGTCTGCTGGCCTTCGCCGTAAATGGTGATCGGCTCGCCCGCCAGGGCCTGCATGATGAAGTTCGACACAACACGGCCATCCTTGGGGTGCATCCGCGGGCCATAGGTATTGAAGATGCGCGCCACCTTGATGCGCAGCTTGTGCTGGCGGTGATAATCGAAAAACAGCGTCTCGGCGCAGCGTTTGCCCTCGTCATAGCAGGACCGGATGCCGATCGGGTTGACGTTGCCCCAATAGTCCTCGGTCTGCGGATGAACCGACGGGTCACCGTAGACTTCGGAAGTCGAGGCCTGCAGGATCTTGGCGCGCAGCCGCTTGGCCAGCCCCAGCATGTTGATTGCGCCATGCACCGATGTCTTGGTCGTCTGCACCGGATCATGCTGGTAGTGGATCGGGCTGGCCGGGCAGGCCAGATTGTAGATTTCATCCACTTCGACATAAAGCGGGAAGGTCACGTCATGGCGCATGACCTCGAACCGGCTCGACCCCATCAGATGGGCGACATTGTCCCGGCGACCGGTGAAGTAATTGTCCACGCAGAGCACATCATGACCGTCAGCCAGCAGCCGTTCGCACAGATGCGAGCCCAGAAAGCCCGCGCCACCCGTTACCATGATCCGCTTCGACGTCACGCCCATCGTTTCTTCCTATTCAGCTGCCAGCCAAGGTTCCGACCGCTCTGGCAGTCTCAGAGGGCAATTTCAAGGCGGAACCCAAGCCGCCCCGCGCCGCAGCGCGGTCGGAAAGTGGAAACCGCAGGGCATGCAAAATCTTGGCCAGGGTCATCAATTCCGTCATCAATCCAGCATCAGCAAACAGGTTCGGCGCAAAAGCCGTACGGCCGGACCAATAGAACATTGCCCGAGTTGGTCAGGTGATTCCAGCAATTTGCATCGGAATTGTCACCGTTAAGGAAACGAACCCCGCCCCTGCCGCCACCCGTTCCCGCCGCCGCGACAGTTCATGCCGCATTGCGGCGTGGTGGTCAAAGGCGGCGCAAACATGCTAGGCACGGGGCCAATCCGAAGGAGACCGGAATGCGCCTTGCCGCCCTTGCTCTTGCCCTGTCCGCAGTGCTCGCCTCGGCCACGCACGCTCAGGACGCGGCCCTTATCCGCATCGACCCCGTCCAACGCTTCCAGACCATCACCGGCTGGGAGGCGACTGCCGACATCCCCGACACCCCCGCTGCCCCGGCCTGGGCCCCCTGGCACGAGGCCGCACTGGACCGGGTCGTCAATGACGGCGGCATCAACCGCGTGCGGCTGGAAATCCGCTCGGGCGCAGAAAGCAATACCGGCATCATCACCCAGTTCGTCACCGGCCAGCTGGCCTATGACGATTGGAAGGACCGTCGGTACCAGGTGCAGAACGACAATGACGACCCGTTCACCATCAACTGGCAGGGATTCGATTTCGGCGAGCTGGACTGGTATGTCGACAATACGATCCTGGGCCTGAAACGGCGGGTCGAGGCGCGGGGCGAAAAGCTCTATATCAACCTCTGCTATGTGTCGTTCCGCGATGGGCGCTACTTCCAGATGGAGCCCGAGGAATATGCCGAATTCGTCCTGGCCACCTATCTGCATCTGAAGGAAAAATACGGCCTGACCCCCGACAGCTGGGAAGTGGTGCTGGAACCTGATCTGCCAAAAGACGGCTGGACCGGCACCGACATGGGCCGGGCCATCCTGGCCGCGGGTAACCGGTTGAAGGCCAATGGCTTTACCCCGGCCTTTGTCGCGCCCTCGGTCACCAACATGAAGAATGCCGTGCCCTATATGGATGCGATCGCCGCCGTTCCGGGCGCGCTGGCCTATGTGCACGAATTTTCCTATCACCGCTATAAGGGCACCGGCGCCGAAACCCTGCAGGCGATCGAGGCGCGGGCGCGCGCGTTGAACCTGCCCACCGCCATGCTGGAACTCTGGTTCGGCAAGGCGACCTATGACGTTCTTTTCAATGACCTCAAGATCGGCAATGTCACCGCCTGGCAGGGCCGCATGGTCGAAGGCATGTTCCGCCCCGACGACACGGGCGCGTTGCAACCGCGCCAAGAGGTGGCGACCAACCGCCTGCTGTTCCGCGCCGTCCGCGCCGGGGCTGTGCGCATCAGCGCCGAGAGCGATCATCCGAAACAGGCCGACGCGCTGGCGTTTCTGAACCCTGACGGCCGCATGGCCATCGCGGTCCGCAACCGGAGCGAGGGCGAGGCGATCACCACCACCCTCACCGGCCTTGCGCCCGCCCGTTACCACGCGGACTATGCGGGCGAAGGAGCAGAAGGCTTTACACCCGGCGACCTTTCCCCCGATGCTTCGGGCACCCTGACCCTCACCCTGCCGGGCAAGGGACTTCTGGTCCTGTCGTCGACCGGCGGTGCATGACCCCGCCGTGCAAGGGGGCTCTGCCCCCAAACCCCCGGGATATTTGAACCACAATGAAAATCAGCCCTTCATTGTGGTTCAAATATCCCGCCAGAGGCGACCCCGAGCGGAGCCGCGCATAGCGCGGGCCGCGAGACATAGGAATGGCGCCCCGCGAGGGGCGCCGCATTCAACCAGACCCTTTCGCCGCGCCTGCGCTGATTGTAGAAGGCAGGCACGGCAACAACACAGGTTCCCATGCAGATCGATGAAACGCCGCTGGCCGGCTGCCTGATCCTGACCCCTCGTCGCTTTGGCGATGCGCGCGGCTGGTTCTCCGAAGTCTGGAACCGCGATACGCTGGCAAAGCACGGACTTGCCTATGATTTCGTGCAGGACAACCATTCCTATTCGCGCGAGGTCGGTACGGTGCGCGGGCTGCATTACCAGTCGCCCCCCCATGCGCAGACCAAGCTGGTCCGCTGCGGTCGGGGCTTGGTCTTTGACGTGGCCGTGGATGTGCGGACAGGGTCGCCGACCTATGGCAAATGGTTCGGCTGCGAATTGTCGGCGGAAAACGGTCGCCAGCTTTTGATCCCGGCGGGTTTCCTGCATGGGTTCGTGACGCGCGAGGCGGACAGCGAGCTTTTGTACAAATGTTCCGATGTCTATGCGCCCGCCTGCGACGGTGCCGTGCGGTTTGACGATCCCGATATCGGCATTGACTGGGGCATCGACGCCGCCGCCGCGATCCTGTCCGACAAGGACCGCGCCGCGCCCGGCCTCAAAGACTTCACCTCTCCCTTCACCTACGAGGCCCGCACATGAAACTTCTGGTCACAGGTGGTGCCGGCTTTATCGGGTCGGCGGTGGTGCGGCGCGCCATACGCGCGGGCCATTCCATCGTCAATCTCGACAAGCTGACCTATGCGGGCAGCCTGACCAATGTCGCCGAGGTGGCCGACAGCCCGCTTTATACCTTTGAGCAGGCAGATATCTGCGACCGGCCCCGCATCGACGCGGTCCTGGCCAAACACCGGCCCGACGCGATCATGCATCTGGCCGCCGAAAGCCATGTCGACCGGTCAATCGACGGGCCAGCCGCCTTTATCGAAACCAACATCACCGGCACCTACACGATGCTGGAGGCCGCCCGCGCCTATTGGACGGCGGCTGGCAAACCCGCGACGTTCCGCTTTCACCATATCTCGACCGACGAGGTGTTCGGCAGCCTTGGCCCGACCGGCAAGTTCACCGAAGACACGCCCTATGATCCCCGCTCGCCCTATTCGGCCTCCAAGGCGGCCAGCGACCATCTGGTCCGCGCCTGGCACGAAACCTATGGCCTGCCGGTGGTGCTTACCAATTGTTCCAACAATTACGGGCCCTATCACTTTCCCGAAAAGCTGATCCCGGTGGTGATCCTGCGGGCCCTGTCCGGCGCGCCGATCCCGATCTATGGCAAGGGCGACAATATCCGCGATTGGCTTTTCGTCGAAGATCACGCCGATGCGCTCCTTCTTGTCGTGCAGCAGGGCGCGCTGGGCCGCAGCTACAATATCGGCGGCGAGAACGAGGCGACCAACCTGGAACTGGTGCAGAAAATCTGTGCGATCCTGGACGAAAAGCGTCCCGGCAACCGGCCCTACAGCGAACAGATCAGCTTTGTCACCGACCGGCCCGGCCATGACCAGCGCTATGCGATCGACCCCTCGCGCATCCGCGAGGAACTGGGCTGGCGCCCGTCCGTCACGCTGGATCAGGGTCTGGAACAGACGATCGACTGGTTCCTCACCCATGAAGACTGGTGGCGGGCGCTGGAAAACCGCGAGGGCGTCGGCAAGCGGCTGGGTCAGGGCTAGGCGGCCTGCAGGCAGGTGGGTGCATCGACCGATTTGTCACGCTTCCGCGGCGTCACAAATCTGTGTGCTTGCTTTGTTTAC
>CAZKJZ010000008.1:0-9493 GCA_964553145.1 uncultured Frigidibacter sp.
GTCGCCGCCCTGACCGGCTTTCGCGCCCGGGGGGGCCGCGTCGTCCTTCTGACCAACGCCCCGCGTCCGTCCGGGTTCGTCATGGCCGCCCTTGACCGCATGTCGGTGCCGCGGGACGCCTGGGACCTGATCGTCTCGTCAGGCGATGCCGCACAATATGGGATGCTGTCGGGTCTGGTCGGAACACAGGTCTGGCACCTTGGCCCGTCCAAGGATGACGGATTTTTCAATGACTTGCCGGGCGATGCTGTTACGAACCCCATCACCCGCGTGCCGCTGGATCAGGCGCAGGGCATCGTCTGCACCGGCCCCTTCGACGAGGCGGCCGAAGTCCCCGAAGACTACCGCGACCGTTTCCTTTATGCCAAGGCCAAGGGGCTGAAACTTCTGTGCGCCAACCCCGATCTGGTCGTTGATTACGGCGACCGCCGCATCTACTGCGCCGGGGCGCTGGCGGCGCTCTACAGCGAGATGGGCGGCGAAAGCCTCTATTTCGGCAAGCCGCATCCGCCGATCTACGACCTGGCCCGCCAGCGCCTGACCGACCTGACCGGCACCGCCCCCGACCGCATCCTCGCCATCGGCGACGGCATCGCCACCGACATAGAGGGGGCGTCGCAGGAAGAGATCGACGCCCTCTTCGTCACCGGCGGCCTGGCTGCAGATCAGTTCGGACCTGATGTCGAGGCGCCAGAGGCTGGGCTGCTAGACCAGTGGCTGGCCGATCAGCAGCAGGCGCCGACCTACGCGATCGGGCGGCTGCGGTAAGTTCGTTCATAACATCAAGAACGCAATTCATAGCATTGCTTTTCAATGACATTATAGAAAGAACCTAGGGTCGGATCGTCCCGTCGCCCACCACCAGATATTTGAAACTGGTCAGCTGTTCGGCGCCCACCGGCCCCCGCGCATGCATCTTGCCGGTGGCGATGCCGATCTCGGCCCCCATGCCGAACTCCCCGCCATCGGCAAACTGGGTCGAGGCATTGCGGATCAGGATCGCACTGTCCAGCCGCTCGAAGAACCGCGCAGCGGTCGCGTCATTCTCGGTCAGGATCGCCTCGGTATGGCTGGACCCATAGCGGCGGATATGGGCGATCGCCTCGTCCACCCCGTCGACCAGCCGGGCGGCGATGATCTTGTCCAGAAACTCGTGCCCGAAATCCCCGGGCGCCGCCCTGACCACACCCGGCAGGTCCGCCAAAACGCCCTCGGCCCGCACCTCGACCCCCGCCGCCAGCAGGTCGTCGATCAGAACTGCGCCGTACGTCTCATAAAACCGCCGGTCGATCAGCAGGCATTCCGCAGCGCCGCAAACGCCGGTCCGCCGGGTCTTGGCATTCAGAACCACGCGCCGCGCCTTCTCCAGATCAGCGTCGCCATCGGCATAGACGTGGCAGATGCCCTCCAGATGCGCAAAGACCGGCACCCGCGCTTCGGCCTGCACCAGCCCGACCAGCCCTTTGCCGCCGCGCGGCACGATCACGTCGATCAGCCCGACGGCCCGCAGCATCGCCGCCACCGCGGCCCGGTCGCGGGTCGGCACCAGCTGGATCGCTGCCTCGGGCAGGCCCGCCTGCTTCAGCCCGGTCACCATGCAGGCATGGATCGCGGCCGACGAATGAAAACTTTCCGATCCGCCGCGCAGAATGACCGCATTCCCGGCCTTCAGCGCCAGCGCGCCCGCATCCGCCGTCACATTCGGACGGCTTTCATAGATGACGCCGATCACCCCCAAAGGCGTCGCCACCCTGCGGATGTTCAGCCCGTTCGGCCGCACCCATTCGGCCAGAACCCGGCCCACAGGATCGGCCTGTTCCGCCACGGCACGCAACCCGTCCACGATGCCGCGGATGCGCCCCTCGTCCAGCACCAGCCGGTCCATCATCGCCGGGGTCAGGCCCTTGCCCTGCCCGAAGGCCATATCCTTTGCATTGGCCTCCAGAATGGCCTGCCGCCGGTTCCAGACCGCCTCGGCCGCGCCGATCAGCGCCGCGCGCTTCTGTTCGGCCGGGGCAAAGGCCAGGTCCCCCGCCGCCGCCCGCGCCGCCTGCCCCATGCCCTCGATGATCTCTTCGGCCTCGCTCATGGCCCACCCCTTCATCAGTTCCCAAATATCCCGGGGGGTCCGGGGGGCAGCGCTCCCCGGCGTCCCTCAGGCATCCATCACCATGTCATCCCGGTGCACAAGCGCCGCGCGGCCCTGATAGCCCAGGATCGCCTCGATCTCGCCCGACTTGTGGCCGGCGATCGCCTTGGCCTCGTCCGCCGTATAGCGGATCAGCCCCTTGCCCAGGGCCTCGCCCCCGGGCCCAAGGATCGCCACCGGCTCGCCCCGGCCGAACCGCCCGGTGACGGCGCGGACGCCCGCGGGCAGAAGCGACTTGCCCGCCGCCAGCGCGGTTGCGGCCCCGGCGTCGATGCGCACCTCGCCCTTGGGCTTCATCGCCGCGATCCAGCGCTTGCGCGCCGCCTGGGGGTCGCCCTCGGGCAGGAACCAGGTGCGGTTGGCGCCATTGGCCAGGGCGGTCAGCGGCCGCAGGACCGACCCTTCCATGATCGCCATGGCGCAGCCCCCGGCCACGGCGGTCTTGGCCGCCATCAGCTTGGTCTTCATCCCGCCCTTCGACAGGCCCGAAATCGGATCGCCCGCCATGGCCTCGATCCGGGGCGTGATCTTTTCGACCAGATCGAACCGCTCTGCCGCCGGATCTTCCTTGGGGTTGGCCGAATAGAACCCGTCCACGTCCGACAGAAGCACCAGCTGATCGGCACCCACCGTCACCGCGATCTGCGCCGCCAACCGGTCATTGTCGCCAAACCGGATCTCATCGGTCGCAACCGTGTCGTTTTCATTGACAATCGGCACAACCCCCGCCGCCAAGAGCGTTTCCATCGTTGCCCGGCTGTTCAGATAGCGGCGGCGGTCATCCGTGTCTTCCAGCGTCACCAGAACCTGCGCGGTGGTGATCCCGTGGGGGGCCAGCACCTCCTCATAGGCACGGGCCAGCCTGATCTGACCGACCGCCGCCGCCGCCTGACTTTGTTCCAGCGCCAAGGCACCGCTGGGCCAGCCCAGAACGCCGCGCCCCAGCGCGATAGAGCCGGAGGAGACCAGGATCACATCCGCCCCCCGCGCCTTGGCCGCCGCCACATCCTCGGCCAGCGCCACCAGCCAGTCGCGCTTCAGCCCGGTCGCACGATCGACCAGAAGGGCCGAGCCGATCTTGACCACCAGCCGCCGGGCGCGGGTGATATCGGGACTTAGGGCTGCCATCCGCTTGTCTCCTCGGCGGCATCGGCGGTGCGGTTGGCGGCGATTTCGCCATAAAGCGCGCGCAGAACCTCGGTCACGCCGATCTTGGCCGCGCCCGACATGGTCAGAACCGGCCCGCCACTGGCCTTTTCCAAAGACTTGCGGCGACTGGATATGGTCTTGGTGTCCAGCGCGTCGATCTTGTTCAGGACGGTGATGCGGGGCTTTCGCGCCAATTCCTCGGAATAAGCGTGAAGTTCACCGATGATCGTCTTGTAATCTTTCGATATTGTCGAGGACGTCCCGTCAACCAGATGCAACAGGACCGCGCAGCGTTCGACATGACCCAGAAAGAGGTCGCCCAGCCCACGCCCCTCGCTTGCGCCTTCGATCAGGCCCGGAATATCGGCCATGACGAATTCCTTGCCGTCGATACCGACAACGCCCAGGTTCGGATAAAGCGTGGTAAAGGGATAGTCGGCGATCTTGGGCCGCGCGTTCGACACGGCGGCGAGGAATGTCGACTTGCCCGCGTTCGGCAGGCCCAGAAGCCCCGCATCGGCGATCAGCTTCAGCCGCAGCCAGATTGTGCGTTCGATCCCCGCCTGCCCCGGATTGGCATTGGCGGGCGCGCGGTTCGTGGCACTTTTGAACCGCAGATTGCCCCAGCCGCCATTGCCGCCCTTGGCCAGACAGACGCGCTGCCCGACGACAGTCAGGTCGGCAATCAGGGTCTCTTCGTCTTCGTCGATGATCTCGGTCCCGACCGGGACTTTCAGCACGATATCGTCGCCATCGGCGCCGGTCATCTGCCGCCCCATGCCGCCGCGCCCGCTTTGGGCAAAGAAATGCTGCTGATAGCGAAAGTCGATCAGCGTGTTCAGCCCGTCGACCGCCTCGGCCCAGACCGAGCCGCCCTTGCCGCCGTCGCCGCCGTCAGGGCCGCCAAATTCGACGAATTTCTCGCGCCGGAACGACACGCAGCCGTTCCCGCCGCCGCCCGAGCGGATATAGACTTTGCACAGGTCGAGAAACTTCATGGCGGACACTTTCGGATGGGCTTGCCAGCCGATAGTCCCTTGCGGCCCTTTGTTCAAGCCTTGGCGGGGTCGGGACAGGCCCGCCCCCGCCCGCGCATCAGCCCAGAAGCCGCGCGATTTCGTCCTTCAGCGCCGCGCGCCGCTTGCGCAACTGATGTTCGGTCAGTTCCTCGACCGGCTCGACCCGGGTTTCGGACCGGTGAATCTGCCGGTTCAGATGATGGTATTCGTCCGCCAGCCGGGCGAAGTGCGGGTTCTGCCCCTTCAGCGCATGGATACGGTCCTGCGCATGGGGGAATTCCTCGGCCAGTTCATGGGGGGTATGGGACATCGACATTCTCCTTTGCTGCCGCAAACCTAGGCAGCCCGCGACAGCCGCACCTTGACGCGCATCAAAGAAGCGGCCATGCCGCAATCGCGCCGTGAAGGGGCGGGTCCGGCGCTTGCGCCGGGCGCCGCAAAGCCCGACGCTGGCCGACGATTCTGATGAACGGCCTGACCTTGTCCGCTGACCCCGCCCTGATCCTTGTCGAAAACGGCCCCCAGGGCCTGCCCGCGCTGTTTCACAGGCCGCGCGGCATGATCCGTGCCGATGGGCCAGAGGAGGTTCCGGCCGCGCTGGCGGCCCTGGACGAGGCGCACGCCGGTGGCCTTTGGGCTGCGGGCTATGCCAGCTATGAGTTGGGCTATGCGCTGGAACCGCGTCTTGTCGGTCTGATGCCGCCCGACCGGCGCCTGCCGCTGTTGCACTTCGGTCTGTTCGATGCGCCAGAGGAGGCCGCCCCCCTGCTGGCCCGCGCTGCCGACAGCGCCGCCGATGCCCGGATCACCGACATCCGCCCGGACTGGAGCAGCGCGGATCACGGCGCCGCCCTGCGCCGGATTCTGGATTATATCGCGGCGGGCGACATCTATCAGGCGAACCTGACCCTCAGGATGCGGGGCCGGGCGGCGGGCGGGGCGCTGGCGCTTTACGGCGCGCTTTGTGCCCGCCAGCCGGTGGGCCATGGGGCGCTGGTGCGCTTTCAGGGCCTACCCGACCTTCTCTCACGCTCGCCCGAGCTTTTCTTTGCCACGGATGGCAAGGGCCGCATCGAAACTCGCCCGATGAAGGGCACGGCACCGCGCGCCAGCAATCCCGCCCATGATGCGGCGCTGAAGCTCGATCTGCAGAAAAGCGTCAAGAACCGCGCGGAAAACCTTATGATCGTTGACCTTTTGCGCAACGACATTTCACGCATCTGCCGGGTGGGCAGCGTCCGGGTGCCGGAGCTTTTCCATGTCGAAACCTATGCGACCGTCCATCAGATGGTCAGCCATGTGGTGGGCCAGCTTTTGCCCGGCACCCAACCATCCGACATCCTGCGCGCGCTCTTTCCCTGCGGATCGATCACCGGCGCGCCAAAGATCCGCGCGATGGAGATCATCCGCGATCTGGAATCCGGGCCGCGCGACATCTATTGCGGCTCGATCGGCTGGTTCGCGCCTGACGGTACATCCGCCTTCAACGTCGCGATCCGCACATTGATGCTGGACGGGGATCGTGTGACATTCGGCGTCGGCGGCGGCATTGTCGCCGACAGCACCCCGGCCGGAGAATATGAGGAAGCCCTGTGGAAGGCCCGTTTCGCGACCCTGACCTGAGGCTGATCGAAACCTTTGGCTGGACCGGCGCTGCCTATCCGCGCCTGCCCCTGCATCAGGCGCGGATGGCGGCCAGTGCTGCGGCGCTGGACTTTCCCTTTGACCCGGCGGGCTTTGCCGCGGCCCTGCCCCTCTCGCCCGGCGCAGCACCTCTGCGGCTGCGCCTGACCCTGGACCGGCAGGGCCAGTTTGACCTGACAGCCGCCGCCCTGCCCCCGAACCCGCCGCACTGGCGTCTGGCCATCGCCCCCGACCCCATCACCGCCGCCGACCCGCGTCTTGCCCACAAGACCACCGACCGGGCCTGCTACGACCAGGCCCGCGCGGCCTTGCCGGACGGGATCCACGAACTTATCTTCCTGAATGAACGGGGCGAGGCGGCGGAAGGGACGATCACCAACCTGTTCTTTGACCTTGGCGCGGGCCTGATGACACCGCCCCTGTCGTCCGGCTGCCTGCCCGGCTGCCTGCGCGCCGAACTTCTGGCAACGGCTGCGGCGCGCGAGGCGATCCTGACCGCGCGCGACCTGCCCCGCGCCCGCCTGTGGATGGGCAACTCCCTGCGCGGGCTGATCCCGGCAGTTCTGGTGTGAACCCCGCCCCCTTGGACCAAAGCCCCTGCTGATATTCATTGTGGCGGAAATATCCTCGGGGGGCGGCCCGGACCCGTCCGGGCCGGTGGGGGGCAGACAGCCCCCCTCGCGCCACCCTCAGCACAAATGCAAACGGCACCCCGAAGGGTGCCGTTTCGACTAAATGGCAAAAGTTCAGACGGCTTTCGAGATGAAGCCCACCGCATCGCCAAAGGTCTGGATGGTTTCGGCCGCGTCATCCGGAATTTCGATCCCGAATTCTTCTTCGAAGGCCATCACCAGTTCGACCGTGTCAAGGCTGTCAGCGCCCAGATCGTCGATGAACGAAGCCGCTTCGGTCACTTTGTCGGCTTCGACGCCAAGATGCTCGACGACGATCTTTTTCACACGCTCTGCGATGTCGCTCATGTCACTTCCTCTGATGTGCGGGTCCGTTCCACCCGCTGGTTTCCTGCTCCTGCCCCTGGGCAGGTTCGCGCCGCCTATAGCATAGTCTAGACCCGAGGCAAACGGTTTCGCAACCGCCATTTAGGCCACGGGTCCGGCGATCAGACCATCGTCATGCCGCCGTTCACATGCAATGTGGTACCGGTAACATACCCGGCCTCGGCGCTGGCCAGATAGAGGACGGCCGAGGCGATTTCGTCGGCCTCGCCCATCCGTCCGGCAGGCACATCCTGCAGGATACGGGCCTTCTGGTCGTCGTTCAGCTTGTCGGTCATGGCGGTGGTGATAAAGCCGGGCGCCACGCAATTCACGGTGATGCCCCGGCTGGCCACTTCGGCCGCCAGCGACTTCGACAGGCCGACCATGCCGGCCTTGGCGGCGGCATAATTGGCCTGCCCCGGGTTGCCGGTGGTGCCGACCACGGACGAGATATTGATGATCCGGCCCCAGCGCGCCTTCATCATCGGGCGCAGCACCCCCCGGCACAGCCGGAAGGTCGAGGTCAGGTTCACCTCGATCACCGACTGCCATTCGTCGTCGGACATGCGCATGAACAGGTTGTCGCGGGTGATGCCGGCATTGTTGACCAGAATGTCCAGCCCGCCCATCGCCTCGATCGCGCGCTTGGACAGCGCCTCGACTGCGGCGGCGTCAGAAAGATCGCAGGGCAGCACATGCGCCCGCGCGCCCAGTTCCGCCGCCAGCGCCTGCAAGGGCGCCTCGCGCGTGCCCGACAGGGCAACGGTCGCCCCCGCCTGATGCAGCACGCGGGCGATCGCCCCGCCGATACCGCCCGAGGCGCCGGTAACCAGTGCCGTCTTGCCGTTCAGATCGAACATGTTCCGCTCCTATCGTCCCTTGAGAGCTATCAGGATGGCCGCCACAGCCAAAAGCCCGCCGCTGACCCGTTCTATGGCACGCAGGTGCCCGCGCGACAACCAGCCACGCGCCCCGCCCGCCACCAGCGCATAGACGCAGTCGACGGCGCAGGCAACAAGCGCGAAGGTCAGACCCAGAAACAGCGTCAGCCGGGCCGGGTCGGCGCCCGGCGGCAGAAAGGCGGGAATGAGGGCGCCGAACAGGACCAGCATCTTGGGGTTGGTCAGGATCACCAGAAAGCCCTGCAGGAAAAATCCCTGCCCGCCGCTGGCCCCTGGCTCGACCATGTCCCCCTGCGCGCGAAAAAGGCCGATCGCCAGCCAGATCAGCCAGGCCGCCGCCGCATAGCGCAAAAGATCGAACCAAAGGCCCGCCCCCGCCGCGAGCGCCGTCAGGCCAAAGGTGCCGACACCCAGCCACAGCGCGACGCCAAGCTGGGTGCCCATGACCGTGACCAGTCCGGCCCGCGCACCGTGGCGCAGGCCGTTGGCGATGATCAGCGCCACCGTCGGCCCCGGTGCGGCAGCCAGCGCCAGCGAGGCCGCCGCAAAGGCCAGAAGGGCGCCTGCGGGCAGGATCATAGGGGCAAGGTCACTCTGCCGACAAAGCGGCAAAATCGTCCGGCGTGCCGATGGCGCGGGTCACGGCCCCGGCGGCGATGCGCTTGATCATCCCCGACAAAGCCTTGCCCGAGCCGACTTCCCAGAACTCGCCCACGCCCTGCCCGGCCATCCATTCGACCGATTCCCGCCAGCGTACCGATCCGGTGACCTGCCGCACCAGAAGATCGCGGATCGCCCCCGCATCGCTGTTGGCAGCGGCCAGAACATTGGCGACGACCGGCACAATCGGCGCCTTGATCTCGACCCCCGCCAAAGCCTCGGCCATCTTGTCGGCGGCGGGCTGCATCAGGGCGCAATGGAAGGGGGCGCTGACCGGCAACAGGATCGCGCGCTTGGCGCCCTTGGCCTTGGCGATGTCCAAGGCCCGCTCGACCGCCTCCTTATGGCCCGACACCACGACCTGCGCGGGGTCATTGTCATTGGCAGCCTGACAGACCTGCCCCCCGGCCGCCTCGCGCGCCACCGCATCGGCGGCGGCGAAGTCGAGGCCCAGAAGGGCGGCCATCGCCCCCATGCCAACCGGCACGGCGGCCTGCATCGCCTGCCCGCGGATGCGCAAAAGGCGGGCGGTGTCCGACAGGCTGATCGACCCGGCGGCGCACAGGGCGGAATATTCGCCTAAGGAATGGCCCGCGACAAAGGCCGCGCCGCTGACCGGATGCCCTGCGGAGGCCAGCGCCCGCACGGCGGCGATGGATGTCGCCATCAGCGCGGGCTGGGCGTTCTGCGTCAGGGTCAGGGTTTCGATATCCCCCTCCCAGATCAGGGCCGACAGCTTTTCGCCCAGGGCCTCGTCGACCTCGTCAAAGACCGCGCGCGCGGCCGGATAGGCCTCGGCCAGGGCCCGGCCCATGCCGATCGCCTGCGCGCCCTGCCCCGGAAATACGAATGCCTTCATCGCAACCCTCCCCGTTTCCCTTCCCCCCCGCATAGCGCGGGGGGCGGGGCGGTGCAATGTCAAGGCGGGGCGCGCGCGGGTCAGGGCACGTGCATCTGACCTTTATGCGCATC
>CAZKJZ010000008.1:9593-40193 GCA_964553145.1 uncultured Frigidibacter sp.
GTCAAGGCGGGGCGCGCGCGGGTCAGGGCACGTGCATCTGACCTTTATGCGCATCGCGCCCCGGGTCTGACCCGGGGCCTCCGGTCCGGGCAGAGGCCCCGGATCAAGTCCGGGGCGGGAGAGCTGGCCAGTTGCGACAGTCCTGAGAGCGCGGGTCAGTAGATATGATCCACCGGATCGCCCAGGGTCAGCGTGCCGGTATAAAGCCGCTGCACGTCGCGCCGCATCGGGTGATAGCGGGCGCCCTGAATGTCGCGGAAGCGACGTTCCAGCCCGGCGGCACGGTAAAAGCCCTGCCCGGCGGCCAGTTCCATCGCCAGTTCGACGGTGCGAAGCGCGTTCTGTTCGACCAGCTGACGGCCGATCATCACCTCGCTGACGCTGTCGGCCGACGGCGCGTTCCGTTCGGCTACCGCGATCATGTGACCATGGGCCATCTGGGCCGCGCGCAGCGCCGTTTCCATCTGCCCGACCAGACGGGGCTGGCGCGCCTCGCCCGTGCGGGCGCGGGCCAGGGTCAGCGCGATATCGCGCGCACTTTCGGCAACCCCCAGATAGGCCGCATAGATCAGCGGAAAGGCCAAAGTCGCGATGATCTGAAAGAGCGGATGCCATTCACCCAGGGGCCGGATCAGCGCCACCTTGTCGTCGGGCAGGAAATAGCCGTCGACCACCACATCCTCGGATCCGGTGCCACGCATGCCAAGCGTATGCCAGATGTCCAGCCGCGTCACCTCGGGCGCCGCCATCGGCAGGCCGAAATGCAGGATACCCTGGTCCGACACGGCGCTGGTCATCAGCACCGCACCCACCGGCGCACCCGAGACAAAGGCCTTGCGGGCATGGATGCGCCAGCCGCCCTCTACGCGTTCGGCGCGGCCCGATCCGCCGACCCAGTCGCCGCCGCCCGAGGTCAGAATCACCGCACTCTTTTCGGCGACCATGCGCAAAAGCGGTTCGACCTTGGGCGCGGCGGGCGGCTGGTGGCGCCAGCGCCAGGCGGGGATCACCACCTGATGGCTGTGCATAGCAAAGGCCAGCGCGGTCGAGCCGCAGCCATGGGCCAGACGGCGGATCGCGTCGGCCATTGCGCGCACCTCGGCCCCCTCGCCGCCCAGCTCGTGCGGCACCGCCGCCGCGATCAGCCCTTCGGCCCTGAGCCGGTCGTAATTCTCGGCAACAAAACTATCGTTCTGGTCATGCTTGTCTGCCCGCGCGGCGAACTCTGCCGCCAGCCGGTCGGCGCGGTCGGCAAGCGGCGTATGGCCTGACGGGGCGGCGGCGCGGGATAGGGTTGCGGTTGTCATGGCTCTCTCCTGTTCATCAACCTGAGGCAAGCATCCGCCTGCCCGCCCCCGCCCTCAAGTTCAGGAACTGTAGCGGCGCTTTGATCGGCGGCGGCTGGCAGGTATGATGGGCACAGCATGTGGAGGGCGCGATGAACGAACGGGCTGGCTATGGGCAGTTCTGCCCGGTGTCGATGGCGGCAGAGCTGGTCTGTACCCGCTGGACCGCCTTGATTTTGCGCGAATTTCTTCTTGGATCGACCCGGTTCAACGATCTGCGGCGGGGCGTGCCGCGGATGTCGCCGACCCTTTTGTCGAAACGGCTGAAGGAATTGGAGGAAGCGGGCGTCATCGCCAGCGTCGATCTGGGATCGGGCGGCAGCGAATATCGGCTGACACCGATGGGCCGGGACCTGCAGCCCTTGATCACCGGTCTGGGTGAATGGGGTCATCGCTGGATCGAATCCCGGCTTTCGCTGAAGAATCTCGACCCCTCGCTTCTGATGTGGGACATGCGCCGCAACCTGCGCCCCGCCCCCCTGCCCGACCGGCGCTGCACGATCCAGTTTCTGTATCCCGAACTGGTCGAGGGCGACCGCACCTGGTGGCTGGTGATCGAAGAGGGCGCGGTCGACCTGTGCAAGATCGACCCCGGCTTTGATGTCGATCTGACAATCACCGGGTCGCTGCGCAGCATGACCTCGGTCTGGATGGGCATCACGTCGCTGGGCGAAGAACGGTCGGCGGGGCGGCTGACCATCGACGGCGACAAGGCGATTGCCCGCACGATCAACGGCTGGCTGGGCCTCAGCCACTTTGCCGCGCTGCCGCGGCAGGTCGGCTGACCGCCCCTTGCATCCCGGAGAAATGCCGTTATAAGGCCCCATCCTTCCGCAAGTCACTTGCAACCGGCGTCGCCTCTCCTAACGGGTCGCGGAAGGTCAGACCCGCCCGTGAAGCCGCCCGAGACGAAAGGGTTCCCATGCCGCTTTACGAGCATGTCCTTATCGCGCGTCAGGATCTGTCCAACGCGCAGGCTGAAAGCCTTATCGAACATTTCTCGACCGTCCTTTCGGACAATGGCGGCAAGGTCGTCGGTTCCGAATATTGGGGCGTCAAGACGATGGCCTACAAGATCAACAAGAACCGCAAGGGGCATTATGCCTTCCTGCGCACCGACGCGCCTTCGGCCGCCGTGCAGGAAATGGAACGCCTGGCGCGCCTTCATGACGATGTCATGCGTGTGATGTCGATCAAGGTCGACGCACATGAAGAGGGCCCTTCGGTCCAGATGCAGAAGCGTGATGATCGTTCGGAACGTGGCGACCGCCCCGATGGCGACCGCCCGCGCTTTGATCGTGGTGACCGCGGTGGCGACCGTGGCGGCGAACGCCGCTCGTTCGGCGACCGTCGCTAAGTCGGCTTCTTGAAAGGATACTGACCCATGGCCACCAAACCCTTCTTCCGCCGCCGCAAGGTTTGCCCCTTCTCGGGCGACAATGCGCCGAAGATCGACTACAAGGACGTCCGTCTGCTGCAGCGCTATATTTCCGAGCGCGGCAAGATCGTCCCCGCCCGTATCACCGCCGTCTCGGCCAAGAAACAGCGCGAACTGGCCCAGGCCATCAAGCGCGCCCGTTTCCTGGCCCTGCTGCCCTATGCCGTGAAGTAAGGAGAGACCCCAATGCAAGTCATCCTTCTGGAACGCGTGGCCAAACTTGGCCAGATGGGCGAAGTCGTCAAAGTCAAAGACGGCTATGCCCGCAACTTCCTTCTGCCGCAGGGCAAGGCGCTGCGCGCCTCGGACGCCAATATCAAGTCGTTCGAAGTGCAGAAGTCGCAGCTTGAGGCCCGCAACCTGGAGACCAAAAAGGAAGCTGCCGCCCTGGCCGAAAAGCTGGACGGTCAATCCTTTGTCGTCATCCGCTCGGCCTCGGACGCCGGCGCGCTTTACGGTTCGGTCACGCCGCGGGATGCGGCCGATGCGGCCAGCGCCAACGGCTTCTCGCTGGACAAGCGCCAGGTGTCGCTGGACAAGCCGATCAAGGATCTGGGCCTGCACACCGTCAGCGTGCGCCTGCATCCCGAAGTCGTGGCCAAGATCACGCTGAACATCGCCCGTTCGGTCGAAGAGGCCCAGCTGCAAGCCTCGGGCAAGTCGATCCGCGAATTGGCGGCCGAAGCCGATGCCGCGGCCGATTTCGAGATTGCGGAACTTTTCGACGAAGTCGGCGCTGCCGCTTCGGACGAATAAGCCCTGGCGATTTAAGATTGGTACCGCGCCGCCCCCACGGGCGGCGCGTTTCTTTTTGGGGCCGCCCGAAAGCGGCGCAGCCGCACCATCGCTTGTCGGCGGCAGGCCAGCGGGCGGGCGGGCAACAGCTAGGCTGCGCGAAAGTCACTCTGGGTGCCCCCGTGCCGTCCGACGCCTCGCTTGCCCCCCGCCGCCCCTTGCGCGGTATCCTGTGCGCTCTGGCAGGCGTTGCCCTGTTTTCAATCCAGGACGTGATCCTGAAACGCCTGTCAGGTGCCTATCCCCTGCCCGAGGCGATGGTGATCCGCAGCCTGACCGCCCTGCCCTTGCTCTTGGCCTTGGTCTGGCGCGACGGCGGCCCGGCGACTTTGGTCACCCGGGCCTGGCCCGCCATGGCGCTACGGGGGCTGATCATGTTCTTTGCCTATGGGCTTTACTATCTGGCGCTGGCGGCAATGCCGATGGCGACCACCATGGCGCTTTACTTCGCGGCCCCCCTCTTCATCACGCTTCTGTCGATCCTGTTTCTGGGCGAAGCGGTCAGCCCCTATCGCTGGTTCTGCGTACTTCTGGGCTTTGCCGGGGTGCTGATCGTTATCCGGCCCGGCGGCGATCTTTTCGACTGGGCCGGGCTTTTGGCCGTGGGATCGGGCCTCTGCTATGCCATATCCATGGTTGCCGCCCGCGCCATGGGCGGGGGCCAGACCGCCGCCGCGCTGGCCTTTTGGGGCAATGGCCTGTCGTTGGTCATCGCGCTGATCCTGTCGGTGATCTTCGGCAGCGGCGCCCATACCGACAGCGCCCATGAAAGCCTGAGCTTTCTGACCCGCGGCTGGGTGGCACCGCCCCTGCCGGACCTTGGGCTGATGATGCTCTGTGGGATCATCGCCGCCATCGGCCTGACGCTGTTGACGGAAGCCTACCGCGTGGCCGAGGCGACGACGGTCGCGCCCTTTGAATATTCCGCGATGGTGTCCAGCGTTCTTTACGGCTGGCTTTTCTGGAACGACTGGCCGGATCGGACCGGCTGGATCGGCATCACCCTGATTGTCGGCGCCGGGTTAATGGTGCTTTATGGCGCCAGCCACCGCATCAAGGGACCCGCCCCGCATGAGCCGACTGCCTGAGGTCATCGCCGCCATTGACGCCGCCAATGCCGCCGATCCCGACCGGGCCGGGGGGACCCCCGCCGCCTTGCTCTATGGCCAGCGGATGACGGCAGAACTGGACCGGCTGTTTCCGGGCTCGTCCGATGGTCTGCAGATCGCCGCGCGCGGCCAGCATATCGAACGCTGGACCAGCCCGCGCAGCGCCTATCCGGACGGGAAAGAGGGATACCTTGCCTGGCGCCGCGATCTGGGCGCCTTTCACGCCCGAAGGGTGGGCGAGATCATGGCCGCCCATGGCTATGGCCCCGAGGCCATGGACCAGGTCGGGCGGATGCTGCGCAAGGAGGGGATCAAGCGCGACCCCGAGGTGCAACGGCTGGAAGATGTGATCTGCTTTGTCTTCCTGCGCTGGTACTTTCAGCCCTTTGCCGAAGGGCGCGATCCGGGTGCCCTGCTGAAGATCGTCGAAAAGACCGCGCGCAAGATGTCAGCCGAAGGACGCGCCCGCGCATTGGCCGAGTTTGACCTGCCAGACCCTTTTGCGACGGCCTTCCGGGCCTGATTGGCGCCCGTTCGGCGTCAATGACTCAAATTTGCAACAATTTGCTGTGATCCGGAAATATTCCGCAAGGTCAGATGCTTGCGCACCCATACTTCATGTCGCAATCTATCTTGACGATGCCGGATTCAGGCCATAGAGGCGCCCCGCTGCTGACGCGCAAGGCGCCGATGCTGATGAGGCAGAGTTGATGCGGCCAGAAGAGCCGCCTTATGGGTGCACAGATGGACAAGAGTTCGCAGATGGGCGGATCGCAGACGGGCGCAGGACGCCCCGCTGACCGCAATCCCCATACCGAAGCACAGCCGCGCGACCGGATCGCGGCGGGCCAGCAGCAGGGCAGCCAGCCGGCACCCATGCAGATGGGCACGCCGCAATTTACCGACTGGGCGTCGATCTGATCTTTTCCGGCGGGGCCGACCGCGCTAGGCCTGTGCCATGGCCAGCCCCGTTTCGTCGATCCTGAACCTCGGTCCCGCCAGCGAGGCGGCCTTTGCCCGCGCGGGCATCCATTCAGCCGACGAGGTCCGCGCGCTGGGCGCCGACGAGGCCTATCTGCGTCTGCTTCAGTCGGGCACGCCGCCGCATTTCATCGGCTATTACGTTCTGGTCATGGGCCTGCAGGGCCGCCCCTGGAACGATTGCCAGGGCGAGGAGAAAAAGGCCCTGCGCGCCCGCTTCGACCAGCTCAAGGCGCAGTCTGCCGCCCGTCCCACGCAGCAAAAAGACCGCCACCGGCTGGAGGCGGTCTTTGATGAACTGGGCCTTTTGACCCCAAGCGCGCCAAAGTCCTTGTAAGGACTTTGACAAAAGCCTTGTTCAAGGCTTTTGCCGCGGAGCGCCTTAGCCGACCAGTTCGAGGCCCGAGAAGAAGAAGGCGATTTCCTGCGCGGCGGTTTCCGGCGCATCCGAACCGTGGACCGAATTTTCGCCGACCGACAAGGCAAATTCCTTGCGGATCGTGCCGGGGGCCGCGTTGGCCGGATTGGTAGCACCCATCACTTCACGGTTCTTGGCAATGGCGCCTTCGCCTTCCAGAACCTGCAGGACGACCGGTTCGGACGCCATGAATTCGCACAGCTCGCCATAGAAGGGGCGTTCCTTGTGCACGGCATAGAACTGGCCAGCCTGTGCCATCGACAGATGGACGCGCTTTTGCGCGACAATGCGCAGGCCCGCTTCCTCGAACTTGGCATTGATCTTGCCGGTCAGGTTGCGACGGGTCGCGTCGGGTTTGATGATCGAAAGGGTGCGTTCGATGGCCATGGGACCACTCCTCGGGGTTTGGTGACGGGCTGCGCCTTAGCACGCGCGCCCGGTCGGAAAAAGGGTCAATCGACGCGAAAAAGGGCGCTTGCATTTTCCGATAGTTTTTGTCAGTTACTCACATCGCCTACGAAAGGACCCTGAAATGACCAAACTTCCCTGCCTGTCCGCCCTGTCGCTTCTGGCTTTGTCCCTGCCGGCGCTGGCCGAAGATGCGCCCTTTGCCTTTGTCTATGATGCGTTCGAGGCGGGCGTGACCCATGTGGATCTGGCCGCCTGCCCGGCGGAACTGGCGGGCGAGGGCCGCATCTGCCGCGCCACCGTCGTCAATGACCAGATCAATGTCTTTGTCTTTTCCGATCAGGGTGAAAAGCCGCTGGTGGCGTTCAAATCCTGGCCTGCCGACCTTCTGAACGGCCTGATGGACTAAGCCCCGCAGGACTGTGGTTGACACGGGCGGCGGCATCTCTATGCCTCCGCCCATGCTGCGAATTTCCGATATTTCCTATTCCGTCGACGGCCGCCCCCTGTTTCAGGGCGCGTCGGCCACCATCCCCACCGGCCACAAGGTCGGTCTGGTCGGCCAGAACGGCACCGGCAAGACCACGCTCTTCCACCTGATCCGCGGCGAGCTGGCGCTGGAAGGCGGCACCATCACCCTGCCCGCCCGCGCCAGGATCGGCGGCGTGGCGCAGGAAGTGCCTTCATCCGCAACCTCGCTTCTGGATACGGTGCTGGCCGCCGATACCGAACGCGCCGCCCTGATGGACGAGGCGGCCCATGCCACCGATCCGGCCCGCATCGCCGAGGTTCAGGCGCGTCTGGTCGATATCGACGCCTGGTCCGCCGAAGGGCGGGCGTCGGCCATCCTGCGCGGCCTGGGGTTCGACACGGATGACCAGCGCCGCCCCTGTTCGGACTTTTCCGGCGGCTGGCGAATGCGGGTCGCGCTGGCCGGGGTTCTTTTTGCCCAGCCGGATTATCTGCTGCTGGACGAACCGACCAACTATCTGGATCTGGAAGGCGCCCTGTGGCTGGAAAGCTATCTGGCGAAATATCCCCACACAGTCCTGATCATCAGCCATGACCGTGGTCTTCTGAACCGGGCGGTGGGGGCGATCCTGCATCTGGACGCGCGCAAGCTGACCTATTGGTCCGGCCCCTATGACCAGTTCGCCCGCCAGCGCGCCGAACAGCGCGCCGTTCAGGCCGCCGAGGCGAAAAAGCAGGAAGCCCGCCGCGCCCATTTGCAAAGCTTTGTCGACCGGTTCAAGGCCAAGGCATCCAAGGCGGTACAGGCCCAGTCCCGCGTCAAGATGCTGGAAAAGATGCAGCCGATCCTGGCGCCGGAAGAGGCGAAAATGGTCGTCTTCACCTTTCCTGAACCTGAACAGCTGTCGCCCCCGATCATCAATATGGAGGGGGTATCGGTCGGATATGGCGGCCCGCCGGTGCTGCGCCATCTGTCGCTGCGCATAGATCAGGATGACCGCATCGCATTGCTGGGCAAGAACGGCGAAGGCAAGTCGACCCTGTCGAAACTCTTGGCCGGAAAGCTTGCCGTGCAGGGCGGCTCCATGACCCGGTCATCCAAGCTGCGCATCGGCTATTTCGCCCAGCATCAGGTGGACGAGCTGGACCTGACGGAGACACCCCTGCAGCATCTGCAGCGCCTGCGCCCGGACGAAGGGCAGGCAAGGCTGCGCGCCCGGCTGGCCGGGTTCGGCCTTGGCGCCGATCAGGCGGATGTCACGGTGGGCCGTCTGTCGGGCGGGCAAAAGGCGCGGCTGTCGCTTTTGCTGGCGACGCTGGATGCGCCGCATATGCTGATTCTGGACGAACCGACCAACCACCTGGACATTGAAAGCCGCGAGGCTCTGGTACAGGCCTTGACCGAATATTCCGGCGCCGTGGTGCTGGTCAGCCATGACATGCACCTTCTGGGTCTGGTCGCTGACCGGCTGTGGCTGGTCAAGGGCGGTGCGGTTGCCCCCTATGGCGGTGACCTGGATGCCTATCGGCGCGACCTTCTGGCGGGGGACGAGGCGCCCAAAGCCGCCGACAAGCCGCGCGAAAAGACCGCCAGGCCGGGCCGTGATGCGCTGCTGGCACTGAAGGCCGATCTGCGCAAATGCGAGGAAAGGCTTTCCAAACTGAACGACATGCGCGACAGATTGGCGGCAAAGCTGGCGGACCCGGCGCTCTATGACCGGCCCGCCGAGGCGGTGGAGTGGCAAAAGAAGTATGCCGAGGTGATGGAGGCCCTGCCCCGCGCCGAGGAATTGTGGATCGCGGCGGCCGAACGGCTGGAACAGGCGGAAGGCTAGGATGGAACTGCAATTCTACCTGACATCGCTGGTCACCTTGTTCGTCATCATCGACCCGGTGGCACTGACCCCCATGTTCGTCGCGCTGACGCGGGGGATGGACGATGCCCATCGCCGTGCCATCGCCCGCCGGTCCTGCCTGATCGCCATCGGGCTGATGACCCTTTTCGGTCTATTGGGGAACAAGATCCTGACGGTGATCGGCATTTCCATGCCGGCCTTCCGCATCTCGGGCGGGCTCCTCCTGTTCATGACCGCGCTGGACATGCTCTTTGAACGCCGCACACAGCGGCGCGAGGGCCAGCATCCCGAACCGAACCATGACATTTCGGTCTTTCCCCTGGCGACGCCGCTGATCGCGGGGCCGGGCGCGTTCACCACAATGATCCTTCTGGTGAACAACACGCCCGCCACCGGTCTTTTCCACACGATCGCCATCCATCTGGTGATGGCCGCCGTGGTGGGCATCACCTTCCTGGCCTTCCTGTCGGCGCCGACGATCGAGCGGCTTTTGGGTCGCACCGGCATCATGGTGGTGACACGGCTTTTGGGGATGCTCTTGGCCGCCCTGTCGGTGCAGTTCGTCCTGGACGGGATCAAGGGCACGGGCCTTCTGTGATGGACGGCGACACGACGGCGCGGCTGGTCTATCTGTCCCTGCTGCTTCTGGCGGTCGCAGGATCGCTTGTCACCGGCCTGAGGCAGAATGCCAGCCGCACGGTCCAGCAGATGCTGATCTGGGGGCTGATCTTTGCCGGGCTGGTCGGGGCCTATGGCCTTTGGCCCGACCTGCGGCAGGCGCTGACCCCGTCGAAGGCGATCTCGGGCAGCGGTCGGGCCGAGATCGGCATTGCCGAGGATGGCCATTTTCATGTCGACACTTTGGTCAACGGCAGCGCCGTGACTTTTGTCATCGACACCGGCGCCTCGGGGATCGTTCTGACGCAAAGGGATGCGGCACGAGCGGGGATTGACCCGGAAACGCTGGACTTCACCGGCACTGCCACCACCGCGAACGGGCGGGTCAGCACCGCGCCCGTGGTGATTGGCACCCTGACCCTTGGCCCCTTTCAGGACCATGATCTGAGGGCGGCGGTCAACGGCGGTGATCTGGATCAGTCGCTGTTGGGCATGGACTATCTGTCGGGCTTTCGCCTGTCTGCCGACGCGCGGCGCATGATCCTGGAGCGATAGGGCCGACCAAAAAAGGCGCCGCAGACGAACTGCGGCGCCAAATCACGGGCCGAAGGGACTGCCCATGAGAGGGGTCAAGCCAGACGACCCTTCGCCGCCACCCTGACCGATCCGGATTGCGGCCACCTTGATCCGGATCAAGGTGGCAGCAGTTGGCAAGGGTCAGCGCAACAGCGTGGTGATGCGGCGGACACTGGCGCGGCGGTTGGCGCGTTCGTCGCCCTGGGTCTGCACCTTCAGGAACTCTTCGCCATAGCCCTGCACCACCAGATTTTCCGGCGGCACGCCGAAATATTCGGTCAGGGCCAGCGCCACCGATTCCGCCCGCCGGTCCGACAGGGCCAGGTTATAGGCGCCGCTTCCGACGGCATCGGTATGACCTTCGATCAGGAAGACCTCGCCGGGGTTCTGGCGGACATAGGCCTGGATCAGCTTGCCCAGACCCGCCAGCGCCTTGGCCTGATCGGGCCGGATGGCCGACGAGCCGCTTTCGAAGGTGATCGCATCCAGATCGATGACCGGCACCAGGGAACGGACCTGATAGATATTGCGCACCTGCGCCAGGCTGAAGGCGCGCCCCGCATCCGATTCCGCCGCCAGCGCTGCGCGCAGCGCCTCTTCATCCGCGCCCGTGGCCAGGATCGGCGCGGGGCGTGGTTTGGGCAGGCGCGTCACATCGACCGGGTCATAGGCAACCGTATCGTCAATAAGCAGCGTCTCGCGGCCGCGTGTATCGACATGAACGCGCCGCAGCACCCGCATTTCCGCATCGCGGATGGTGACGATGCGCGTGCCGTCGGGCCGCAGAACCGTGGTGCGGGTCGAGCCGTCGGTAAAGGTCTCGGTCCGCACCTTGCTGCCCGGCTGGCGCAGGATCGCGTCGTCATCCTTGATCAGCGCATAGCCGCCATTCTGGCTGACGACGACCCGGTCACCCGAGTTCATCTCGACCTTGCGGTTGTTCGACAGGATCGCACCGACGACCAGCGCACCGGCGCCCAGAAGCAGCAGCTTTTCCGTGTCGCTGAGGCGCTTTTTCTTTTCGACCACAACCGGCGCCGGGGCTGCCGCGGGGGCCGCAGCGGCTGCCTGATTGACCTTGTTGGCAAAATCCTCGGACGAGGCGCGGGCGGTCGCCGCCGTCACCGTTTCCTCGGTCACCTGCGCTACCGCATCGGCGGGGGCAGGCGCATCGGCGGGGGCTGCCGTGCCATCTGCAGCGGCAGGGGCGAGGAGTTCGGCGGCGGCGGCCACCGGCGCCTCGCCGGTTGCGGCGTCGGGCTGCACCGGCAGGGGCGGCGGTTCCTCGGCAGTCGGAACCACTTCGGGGGCCGCGGCGGCAGGATCGGTCGCGGCACCCTGGTCGGCCAGCGCCTTGGCCAGGTCATCCTCGGTCGGCGTCGTCGCGGCCGCCGGGGCCTCGGCGGCGGGTTCGGCGGTCACCGCATCTGCTGGCGCCGGTTCGGCGGTCGGTGCGGGAGCCGGTTCTGCGGCGGGAACCTCGGCAGTCGGGGCTGCTTCGGCGGGCGCGGCTTCAGCTGCGGGGGCAGTTTCGGCCTTTGCGGCTTCGTCGGCCAAAGCCTTGGACAGGTCGTCCGCTGTCGGTGCCGCCTCCGCTGCCGGCGCCGGCTCGGTGGCCGGTGCGGGCTCGGCTGTCGGCTCGTCAACCGTGGTCGGTTCGGCGACCGGCGCTTCTGCGGCGGGCTCTTCGGCTGGGGCGGGTTCGGCCACAGGCCCTGGCGCCGCCTCGGCCGCCGGTTCCTCGGCAGCGGGCGCAGGTTCGGCAACCGGCGCGGGTTCGGGCGCGGGCTCTGCCGCCGGTTCCGCAGCAGGGGCTTCGGCGGCCGGTTCGGGCGCAGGCTCCGGCGTTGGTTCTACAGCGGGTTCGGCCGCCGCATCCGGCGCCGGTTCGGCGGCGGGCTCGCCCTCGGGCGCGGGCATCGGCACCGGTTCCACGCCCTCGGGGCAAGGCAGCGCGCTGCCGTCCGGGCAGATCATCTGTGCCGTTTCCTGCGCAGAAACGGGCATGCCCGACAGGCCCAGAGACAGGCTGGTCAGAAGGGCGGTTGTGGTGCGAAGACTTTGACGCATCGAGATGCTCCCACTGGTAAATCGTCCCGCCGAACATGGGCCGGACCCGCCGGTTAAGCAATAACGATCGCTGGACGGCCCGCCCATCGGCACAGGGCCGCCCGCAATGCGGCGGCGCAAAAAGGTCTGGGCGTATGGGGGGAAGTGGCGCGGTTGACGGGGCTCGAACCCGCGACCCCCGGCGTGACAGGCCGGTACTCTAACCAACTGAGCTACAACCGCGCGATGGGGGCCTGCTACCGGATGCGGCGGAGGGCGTCAAGGGCAAAGCCGCGAAAAGAGGGGCCGCTGTTTCATCGGGCAAGCCGGGGACAGCCGCATGGCACCCGCCAGAGGCGGAGGTGCCCGGAAGGATGAGGACTGCAACAACGGCAGAGCCCGATGCACCGGCATCGGCAGAGGCCGGGTGCTGTGACCGGCAGTTCGGGACACCGGAAGCACCAGGAACCGATCCCTCGCGGTGGAGCTGGTTTTTTTACCAAACCCTCTGGACAGCCCCTGCCCGCCCGACTAAGAACGCCGCACCCGGACGGCAGGTCTGTCCCCGGTGCCCAGATAGCTCAGTTGGTAGAGCAGCGGATTGAAAATCCGCGTGTCGCTGGTTCGATTCCGGCTCTGGGCACCACTTTACTCCCGACAGACCAAACTGGCTTTTGCAAGCCCCGCTTGCCGCCCGCAGGTCAGCCGACCTCCTTGGGCCGTCCTCGCCATTTCCCGGTACAAAGCCACGCCGTATCAAACCCAGGAATCGGCGCCGCAGGGCCTGTCGCTTGGAAAAATCCTGCCCGCCTCAGTTCGGGCAGTTCGGCGGGCCCACGTCATGGATGCGGGGAATGGCGGGCTGGTCGCCGTTGCAGGCGCTGATCGGCGCGGCATTGCGGTTGCAGCCGGTCAGCGACAGGGCTGCCGCCATCAGAATCGCGCCCCGGATCATCCACTTGCCCATTGCCAGCCTCCTGTTGCTCTGTGCCGGTTCTAGAACAGGATCGGCGGGAAGGGAACCACCCGGCCCCTTGATGCGAACCGTCCGCCACCCGGCGGTTTCCATTGCCCGCGGCATGCGTTAGCCTTCCGATCCGTGCCGCCAGCCGTGGGCGGCCCAGCACAGGACCGATCCCATGCCCAAGCGCCTGCGCCTGACCCGGCGCTTTACCATCGCGCTGACGAACGACGCGCACCGCCGCCTGTTCCGCTTTGCCGAGGAGGCGGGGCTGAGCGTGGACGAGGCTTTGTGCTTTCTTTTTGAACATTTCGGGTCGGTGATAGACCAGGACAATCTGACCCACCGGCTGCGCCTGTTCCGCGCAGAACTGGAGGATCGCAAGGCCTGAGCCATGGGCGGGGCATTGCGCCCCGCCCCCGCCCCGGGGTCATTCCGTCAGGCTGTAGGTGACGCTGACCGAAGCGCCGATCATCGACTGGCCGGCCTCGACCGGAACTGCCCCGGCCTTGTCAAAGGCCGCAGCCGCCATCGGCACGGGGCCACTGAAGCCGCCGTTTTCGCTGATCGACAGGACCGGCCCCAGTTTCATGCCCGCAGCACCGGCCAGAAGTTCAGCCTTGTGACGTGCATTCTCGACCGCCTTGACGCGCGCTTCGTCGGTTGCAGGCGCCGGATCGGCCAGACCGAAGCTGATCCCATTCAGCGTGTTGGCGCCATCGGTCACCGCTGAATCCAGCACGCCGCCGACCTTGGCGATGTCATGAACCTGAACGGTCAGCATGTTCGAGGCCGAATAGCCCAGAACCTTTTGCGGCCCGCCGGACGAGGCGGAATAGTCGAAGACCGGACCCAGCGACAGGCCCGATGTCTGGATGTCCTTTCCCTCGATCCCGGCAGCCTTCAGCCGGTCGATCACCGATGACAGGGCCGCGCTGTTGGCATCCAGCGCCGCCTTGGCCGTATCGCCCTGCACGGTCACGCCCAGCGAGATGGTGGCAAGGTCGGGCACGACCGAAATCTGGCCTTCGCCGCTGACGGTCAGGGTGGGATGGGATTCGTCGGCCCAGAGCGGCTGCGCGAACAGGGCAAGGGCGGCAACGGTCGAAACAAGGCGCATGGAAACCTCCTGAGTTTGCGCTACATTCCGCCATGAGACGCGCGCCGCAAGTCATTCCTTGGCCGCCTTCTTTCCATGGGCAAGATTCTGCTTTAGAGGACGGGCGAAAGCCAGCCCGGGTGGGGTCGGCCCCTGTCATGATCATGAGCGATGAAGCCGCGTTTTGCCCTTGAACTCAGCAACGAGGCCGTGAGCCTGATTGAACGCCAGGCCGATGGCTGGGCGGTTCTTGGCACGGTCAACCCCGAGGATCAGCGGCTGGACCGCAAGCTTGCGCTTTTGCGCTCCAAGGCCGAGGCGGCGGCGCCGGAGGGGTTCTTCACCAAGCTGATCCTGCCCAATTCGCAGATTCTCTATCTGACGGTGACGGCGCCGGGACCGGATGCCCAGACCCGCCGCAGCCAGATCCGCAAGGGGCTGGAGGGGCGGACCCCCTACCCCGCCGATGATCTGGTCTTTGACTGGTCGGGCAGCGGACCAGAGGTACGGGTGGCGGTGGTTGCCCGGGTGACCCTGGACGAGGCGCAGGATTTTGCCGAGGCTTACGGCTTCCGCCCGGCGGCCTTTGTCGCGGCGCCGGACGAGGGCCGGTTCGCAGGCGAGCCGTTCTTTGGCCAGACGATCATGGCCGCGCGGCACCTGCCGGTCGGCCAGCGCTATGATCGCGATCAGGACCCTGTGCGACTGGCGTCGGCCAGGCCTGATGCCGACGCAGCGGAAGAGCCCGAGGCGGAGGATCAGCCGACCCCCGTCGAGGAAGCGCCCTTCGTGGAGGTGGAGGTTTCCGACGAAGCGCCCACCGAGGCCGAGGCGCAGGGCGACAAGCCTATGCCCGAACCGGATGAGGCTGGTGATGCGACCGAGGCCGAGCCTGACGACCTCTTGCCGTCCGAAGATTCCGAACTGATCCCTGCGCCTGCTGCCGAGGCTGAAGCGGCAGAGCCGGAGGGCGAGCCGGAGGCCGCTGCGGTCGAGATGGCGCCGGTCGTGGACGAGGCGCCGTTCGTCGAGCTGATCGAAGCCGTGCCCGAGGACATGCCCGAAGAGCTGCCCGAAACGGCCCCGGACAGCGCCACCGAAATGGCCGATGACGCAGCTACCTCACCTGACGACGACGGCAGAATCGCCGCGCCGCTGGTGACGGCGGCGGGAATTTCCGAGGCGGCAGAACCGGTTCTGCCCCCCGTGGTCGAGGACACTCTGACAGAACCCGTCAGCGCCTTTCAAAGCCGCCGCTCGCAGGGTCCGTCTGTGGACGTGCAGGAAGACTCGCGACTGACCGCTCTGGTATCGCGCATCGGGCCTGCGGGGGCCAAACGCCCCGCGATGACCGAAAGCGCCTTGCCCGAGGCCCTGCCCCGCACCGCCGAGCGGGCGGCGGCACCCCGCGCGCCCATCCGGGAGGCGCGGAAAGTCAGGGGCATCGGCCTGAGGGTCGCCGCCGCCGGGGCTTTGATCGTGGCCGCGTTGGGCCTGTGGAGCCTGTGGCCAGCGGGCGAGGCGCCGACGACCGAGACGACATCTGTTGCGGAAGCGGTCGCGCCTGCCACCAAACCCTCGCCAACCGCGCCCCCTGCCCCGGCACCTGCGCCGCAGGGAACGCCCCCGGTCGATAGTACCGCGCCCGCCGAAAAGCCTGTGCCTGATCTGGTCCAGCCCGCCGTTGCGGGCAGCGCGCCGACGACAATGGCCCTGGCCGAACCCGATGCTGCCGCGACCGAACCACCGGCGGCCGGGGCGGACCTCGCGCCGGATGGGTTGACCGAGGAACCGGCGCTGGCCGGAGGCCCGGCGCTGGATGCGCCGCCGCCCAGCCAGCCCCTGCCCCAGCCGTTTGGCACGACCTTTACCTATGACAGCGACGGCCAGATCACGCCGACCGCCGAAGGAGTGATCACCCCCGGCGGCTTTACCCTGATCCTTGGCAAGCCCGGCACAGCGCCGCCGCATCGCCCGGCCACGGTCGCCGCCGCGGCACTGGCGGCAGCCGCAGCGGCTGCGCTGCCGCCCGTCAACGAAAAACCGTCGGTCAGGCGCCCGGCGGCGCGGTCGGCCAAGCTGGCCGCCGCCGCTGCGGCCGCACCACCGGTTGCGGCAATCAGCGCCAAAGCGCCCAAACCGCGCCCGGCCAAGATCGCCGAAGCCGCCCGTCAGGCCGAGGAAAACGCCACCCGCATCGCCGATGCTGCCGCTGCAGCCGCCGCAGCCGAGGCGCGTGCGGCGGGCGTTGATGATGCGTCGGTCCAGGCGGCACTGGCCGAAGCGCAGGCGCAGCCCGAGGCCGCGCCGGAACCCGCCGCGCCCGCCCCGCAGGCCAAGCCCGCCGAACCGCCGCCCGAGGAGGTCGACGAACCCGAACTGCAGGGTGGCATCGCCAATATGCCGACGACCCGCACGGTGGCCAAGAAATCGACCTTTGCCAATGCCATAGATTTGGGCAGCATCAACCTGATCGGGATCTATGGCACATCCTCGAACCGCCGTGCCCTTGTCCGGCTGTCCAGCGGTCGTTATGTCAAGGTGCAGGTGGGCGACAGGCTGGATGGCGGACAGGTCGCGGCCATCGGCGACAATGTTCTGAGCTATGTGAAAAAGGGCCGGACCATCACGCTGAAACTGGCCAAGGACAGCTGACGCCGCCCACAACGCGATGCCGCGAAAGGGCCGTGATGGATTCGCTTTTGTTTCAGGCGCTTATCTACCTGATGGCGGCGGTTGTTGCCGTGCCGGTGGCTGCGCGTCTGGGGCTGGGGTCGGTCATCGGCTATCTGGCGGCGGGGATCGTGATCGGCCCCGTGCTGGGCCTGGTCGAGCCGGGGGCCGAGAAGCTGCAGCATGTGGCCGAATTCGGCGTGGTGCTGATGCTGTTCCTGATCGGGCTGGATCTGGACCCGCGCGCGCTCTGGGCCATGCGCCACAAGCTATTGGGGCTGGGCGGCCTGCAGATCGGGCTGACCACGCTGGCCGTCTTCCTTTTGGGGCTGGTGCTGCATCTGGGCTGGCAGATGGCGCTGACCGTGGGGGTGATCCTGTCGCTGTCGTCGACCGCGATCGTGCTGCAGACGCTGACCGAAAAGCGGCTGATGCAGACGGCGGGCGGGCGGTCTGCCTTTTCGGTCCTGCTGATGCAGGATATTGCGGTGATCCCGATCCTGGCGCTTTTGCCCCTTCTGGCCATGCCCGCCGCGCGGATGCTGGCCGAGGTCGGTGCGGGCGAGACTGTCACCGGCAGCCTGGTCGCGCATCTGCCCGGCTGGGGGGTGACGCTGGTGACGCTGGGCGCCGTCGCCGCGGTGGTGCTGGCCGGGCATTTCCTGGTCAGGCCTGCCTATCGGTTCGTTCATTCGGCGCGGCTGAGGGAAATTCAGACGGCCTTTGCGCTCTTCATCGTCGTCTGCATTGCCGTGGTGATGCGGCTGGTCGGCCTGTCGCCCGCGCTTGGCACCTTTCTGGCGGGCGTGATCCTGGCCAGTTCCGAGTTCCGGCACGAGCTGGAATCGGACATTGCCCCCTTTAAAAGCCTGCTTCTTGGCCTCTTTTTCATCACCGTCGGCAGCGGCATGAATATGGACCTGCTTCTGGCGCGGCCCGCCAATATCCTGGCGCTGACCCTGGCCTTGATGGCGCTGAAGGGCGCGGTTCTTTATGCGATTGCGCCGGTCTTCGGTCTGGCGGGGCGCAATCGCTGGCTGTTCACGCTGGGGCTGGCGCAGGCAGGCGAGTTCGGGTTCGTCCTTGTGTCCTTTGCGCTGGACCAACGGCTGATGCCCGGCGCCACTGCCGAGGTGGTTTTGCTGGTCATCGCCTTGTCGATGCTGCTGACGCCCCTGTTCTTTCTGGTCTATGACCGGATCGATGCACGCCTGCACGAGCGGGACGAGCCGGCACCCGAGGACGAGATCGACGATCAGCAACCGATCATCATCGCCGGGGTCGGACGTTTTGGTCAGGTGGTCAACCGGATGGTCACCTCGGCCGGGTTCCGCACCACGGTTCTGGACCCCGACCTGCGCACGATCGAGATCATGCGGGCTTTTGGGTTCAAAAGTTTTGTCGGCGATCCGACCCGGCCCGACCTGTTGAAGGCGGCGGGTTTCGAGACGGCGCGCGTGCTGGTCATCTGCATGGACAACCGGCACAAGGCCGTGCAACTGACCGAATATGCCCGGCGCCTGCGCCCGGACATTCATATCATCGCCCGCGCCTATGACCGCGAGCATGTGTTTCAGCTCTATCGGGCCGGGGCGGATGATATCGTGCGGGAATATTTCGATTCTAGCCTGAGGGCCGCGCGTTATGTTCTGGAAAACATGGGGCTTTCCGAATTCGAGGCGCATGAGCTGCAGACCATGTTCTTTGACATGGACCGCGCCTCGCTGAAGGAACTTGCCGAGCTTTGGACGCCCGGCGTGCCCTTTGACAAGAACCCGCTGTATCTGGCCCGCGCCAAGGAGCTGAACCGCGAGCTGGATGCGGCGCTGACCGGACGGCTGGCACCCGAGGGCGAGAAAGCGGGCGGCGAGACATGAAAAACCCGCGCCCTTTGCGGGGCGCGGGTCGGGGTATGGTCAGACCGGCGGTCAGGCGGCGCGGGTGACCAGCATATCATCGACACGCTTCAGGGCGCCGGCGGCATCGACGCCGGATACGGCGGCCACTTCGCGGGTCAGCCGGTCAAGGGCGGCTTCATAAAGCTGGCGTTCCGAATAGGATTGCTCGCGCTGATCATCGGTACGGAACAGGTCGCGGACCACTTCGGCTATCGCCATCAGGTCGCCGGAATTGATCTTCTGTTCATATTCCTGCGCACGGCGCGACCACATGGCGCGCTTGACCTTGGCCTTGCCCTTCAGGGTTTCCAGCGCCTTGTTGACGACATCGGGGGTCGACAGCTGACGCATGCCGATCTCGGTCGCCTTGTGGGTCGGCACGCGCAGGGTCATCTTGTCCTTTTCGAACGAGATGACAAACAGCTCCAGCTGCAGCCCGGCGATTTCCTGTTCCTCGATCGACACGATCCGGCCCACGCCATGGGCGGGATAGACAACGAAGTCGTCAGGCCGGAAATCGGTCTTCTTTGCCTTGGTCATTCAGTTCGGTCCTTTATGTCCTGCGTCGTGCGACAGCTACACCTTACGTCCGCAGCCACCAGGCTGCGGCGCAAGGTCTGCGCTATTGCCAAGAAAGCCACCCACGCTGTCAGCGGTGGTGGCTATCAGTGCCCTCATCCTAAGGTCATACCATAGCAGAAAAATCGCCCTGCAGAAAGCACCGGCGTCAGGCTTTGGTTACAAAATCGACAAGTTCACGGCGAATTGGGCCGCTGAGGGGGGCTTTCCAGCCAAAAACCGCGCATTTGTGCGCCGGTGCGCGAATCGCACGCGGCGGGTCAGTCGCCGCTGCCGGGCGTTTCGACGAAGTATTTTTCCAGCTTCCCGGTCTCGCCATCACGGTCTTTGGCCCCGTCGAGCGGGTCCTTGCGCTGGGTTATGACCGGCCATTGGGTGGCGTATTTGCGGTTGAACTCGACCCATTTGTCCAGATCGGGTTCGGTATCGGGGCGGATCGCGTCGGCGGGGCATTCGGGTTCGCAGACGCCGCAGTCGATACATTCATCCGGATGGATGACCAGCATGTTCTCGCCTTCATAGAAACAATCGACCGGGCACACTTCGACGCAGTCGGTATATTTGCAGGCGATACAATTGTCGGTGACGACATAGGTCATGGCAGAGTCCGTCCGTTCGCTTTCGCCCGCTACCTAGCCCCACATCGGCGATCATTCAAGACCGGGAACGGCGGGAAAGGCGGCTGTTCCGGCATTCGGCGCGGCCAGAGTGATCATATCCCACCGGGTGCCGCCAGCCCGCCCGTCCGTTCCGGCAGATCGGCATAGAGTTCCTGCGCCTCGGGTGCGGGGCCGCGCCGTTCGCCACAGGCCAGAATGCGGATCACCCGCACCCGGTTTTGCAAGGGGAAGGTCAGCACATCGCCCGGCCCGACCATCTGCGCCGGTTTGGCAACGGGCGCGCCATTCAGCCGGACATGCCCCCCCTCGACCAAAGCCGCAGACAGGCTGCGGCTTTTGACGAACCGCGCCTGCCAGAGCCATTTATCCAGGCGGATGCGCCCGTCCACTGGTCAGATCTTGTCGCGCAGCCCCATCAGTGCTGCGGCGAACGGATTGTCGGGATCGATCCGGTCGTTTTTCTTCGGCGGGCGGGATTCGAAAGTGCGGCTGTCGTCCCGGCGGTCGCGGTTGGGCTTGCCGCCCGGTTTTCCGCCGAAATTGCCCTTGCCGCCGCGGCGTTCGCCGCCATCGCCGTCGCCACGCCCCTCGCGCTTGTCGCGCCGTTCGCCGTCCTGGCGGGGCTTGCCGCCGCCATGGGCGCGGCGTTCGCCGTTCGCGCCGCCGCCTTCGCCCTGCTGGGGCTGGGCATCACGGCGCGGCTGCGGACCGCCGTCGCGGCGGGGGCCGCGTTCGGGGCGTGGGCGCGGTTTCGGCGCCCAGGTAAAGGTATAAAAGACCTCGGCCTCGGTCACGGTCTGGATCGCAACCTCGCCCTCGGGGATCGGGTTTGCGACCTCGGCCCCTTCGGCGGGGGCCTGCACCACGGGTTCGGCCCGGACCTTTTCGCGTTCGCCGCGCTCGGCCTTGTAGCCAAGCCCGCCCATCAGGTCCGAGAATTGTTCCAGCGTCATGCCGGTGATCGACAGCATGTCGGCGGTCGCCTCGAACCCCGCACGGCTGTCTTTCTGGCGCAGGATATCGGCCAGACGTTCCAGCATGTCGATGCGGATCGCGCGGGCGCCTGCGGGATGGTAGCCCGCAAGGATGTAATTGCCCTTGGGCACATCGGCGATGTTCGGAATCGTCACCAGACCCGGCGGGGGGCTGGTGAGGAATTCCGGCAGGTCATTCATCAGCGACCAGAGCAAGAGCCGCAGGCGCGTGGGCGCGGGTTTCAAAAGCAAGGGCAGAAAGATCGTATACTGGCCAAAGCGGACGCCATGCTTGCGCAGCGCACCCCGCGCCTCTTGATCCAGCGCCTTCACATCCTCGGTCACGCTGTCGCGGGGCAGGACGCCCAGTGATTCCGTCAGACGGAAAGCGAAGCCACGGGCAAGGCCGGTCAGCCCCTCGTCCCGCCCCATAGCCAGAAGCGGCTCGAACGCGGCCGCAATCTTGCGGTCGATGAAATGCTGCAGGCGGCGGCGGACCTTTTCGCCGACGTCAAAGCCGGCTTCTTCATCGACAAAGGCCTCGACCAAGGGTTTCAGCGGGTCGGCGCCCTTGACCAGCTTGCCCACCGCATGGCTGCCCCACATCAGCCCGCCCTGATCGGTGAAATCGAGTTCGGTATCGGGGGCATTATAGAACCTGTCGGCGCGCAGGTGAAACTCGGGCTTCAGCGCCTCGTATGCGGCCTGACGCAGGGTGCGCCCCTCGTCTGCCGTGGCGGATGCATCCTGCTGAAAGCGGAACCCTTCCAGACGACCGACGAATTCGCCCTCGACCGTCACTTCGCCCTTGTCATTCACCTCGGCCACCAGGCTCTCCTTCTGCTTGAGCCGGCGAAGCAGAACAGAGGTCCGCCGGTCCACAAATCTTTGCGTCAGCTTCGCGTGAAGCGCGTCCGACAGGCGGTCTTCTACCGCGCGCGTCTCGTCCCGCCAATGGCTTTCATCATCAACCCAGCCGGAACGCTGCGCGACATAGGTCCAGGTGCGGATAAATGCCAGCCGTTTGGACAAAGTGTCGATCTCGCCCTCGGTCCGGTCGATGCGGGCGACCTGCTGGGCCAGCCAGTCGGTCGGCACCCGGCCCTTGCCCTGCAGGAAGTCGAAGATGCGCGACAGGAGTGTCGCATGTTCGTTGGAAGAGATCGCGCGAAAGTCTGGGATGCGGCAGACATCCCACAAAAGCCGCACATCGCGGGGGGCTATGGCCCGGGCCATGATCTCGGGCCGTTCGGACAGGGATTTCAGCGCCAGAAGATCGTCCGCCTCGCGTCCGCGCATCAGCCATTCGCTTTGGGGTGACCGTTCCAGCGACCCGATCAGCCGGTCGACCGAACCGAAATCCATATCGGGGGCGCGCCAGTTCAGGCGCTGGATCGGGGTGAAGCGGTGGTTTTCGATGGCCTCGACTACCTCGTCCGCAATGGGCGAGGCTTCGCCGGTCACACCAAAGGTCCCGGGCGCCATGTGCCGGCCGGCGCGCCCGGCGATCTGGGCCAGTTCATGGGGGAACAGAGCGCGCATCCGGCGACCGTCGAATTTCGCCGTGGCCGAAAAGGCGACATGGCCGATATCCAGGTTCAGACCCATGCCGATGGCGTCGGTCGCCACCAGAAAATCGACATCGCCGTTCTGGTAAAGCGCCACCTGCGCGTTGCGGGTGCGGGGCGACAGCGCGCCCATGACCACCGCGCAGCCGCCACGCTGGCGGCGGATCAGTTCGGCGATCGCATAGAGGTTTTCGACCGAAAAGCTGACGATGGCGCTGCGGCCGGGCATGCGGCTGATCTTTTTCGACCCGGCATAGGACAGGTCGGAAAAGCGTTCGCGGCGCAGGAACTGGACCTTTGGCACCAGCGCCGCGATGGCCTGGCGCATCGTGTCGGACCCCAGAAACAGCGTCTCGTGCAGGCCGCGCGCGTTCAGAAGCCGGTCAGTAAAGACATGGCCGCGTTCGGGGTCGGCGCAGAGCTGGATTTCGTCCACCGCCAGAAAGTCGGCGCCGATATCGGTCGGCATCGCCTCGACCGTGCAGACCCAATATTGGGCGCGTTCGCCGATGATCCGTTCTTCGCCTGTCACCAGTGCTGCAACAGACGGACCGCGCGCCGCGACGATCCGGTCATAGACCTCGCGCGCCAAAAGCCGCAGGGGCAGGCCGATGACGCCGGTGCGGTGCGCAAGCATCCGTTCGATCGCATAATGGGTCTTGCCGGTGTTCGTCGGCCCGAGGACCGCGGTGATCCTCGATTGCGCTGTCATCGGGCCGTTCCTCCTAGAGATCCGTGCCCGAAAGTTGCCGTTCAAGCGCGTCCAGCGCCTGATCTATGCCCTGCTGATGGGGATTTAAAGCCAGGGACATTTCGAAGGCGCGTTTCGCCTCGGGCTTGTTGCCCAATTCCTGCAGGATCAGGCCAAGGCCCGAAAGAGCGCCGAAATGGCGCGGCTCCAGCGCCAGCGTGCGCTGGATATCGGCAATCGACAGGCCAAGGCGGCCCTGAAGATAATAGGCGGTGGCACGGGCATTCCAGCCTTCGGCAAAGTCGGGGGCCTGGTCGATCAGGGCGCTCAGATGGTCGACCGCGCCTTCAAGATCGCCCGCCGCCATCGCGTCGCGACCGCGCTGCAACAGAAGATCGGCGGTGGCGGAACCGGAACTGGACCATTCGGACTGGATCGCCCGTTCCGCCCGCTGCCAGCGCGCATTCGTGGGATCGGCAAGCTGGGTGAAGAGCCGATCAAGCCGCTCCGCCCGGTCCGTCGCCTGCGGGAAAGCCGCGCTGGCGAACAATATTGCCACAACGGCGCCATAAAGTGCCGTGACGATACAATTGCGAACGGATGTTAGGCTCGTCATAACATCCTTACTGTAACCGATCCGGGCCGGAAAGCGAGCGCCCGGCTTTCACAATGACAGGAGGCAGCATGAGTGCTGTGGACAAGGCCGTCGAGGCGCTGAACGCCAAGCTGGCCAGCGGATTTGGCGGTTCGGCCAAGATCGTGATCAAGGGCGAAGGCGCGCTGATGCTGGACCAGACCGGCGCGCGGGCCGGGGATGAGCCTGCCGATGTGACGCTGACCGCCAGTGCCGACACGTTCCTGGGCATCCTGCAGGGCACGGTAAACCCGACGGCGGCCTTCATGATGGGCAAGCTGTCGGTGGACGGCAACATGGGGCTGGCGATCCAGCTGGGCGCCGCGCTGTCGTGACGGCGGCAGAGGCCCCGTTCTATGCCGATGTGGCCCGCGCCCCCAAGGGCGCGGTCACGCGCTGGCTGCGCGCCACCGATGGCGTGCGGCTTCGCGCAACCTATTGGCCGGGCGGAACCAAGGGCACGGTCCTGTTGTTCCCCGGCCGTACCGAATATATCGAAAAATACGGGCCCGCCGCCGGGGAACTGGCGGCGCGCGGCTTTGGCATGGTGACGGTCGACTGGCGGGGACAGGGGCTGGCGGACCGGCTTCTGGCCGACCCGGCCCCGGGCCATGTAGGGCAGTTTGCCGACTTTCAGCTGGATGTGGCGGCACTGGTCGCCTTCGCCCGGGCCGAGGGGCTGCCGGAACCCTGGTATCTTTTGGCCCATTCCATGGGTGGCTCGATCGGCCTGCGGGCGTTGATGAACGGCTTGCCGGTCCGCGCCGCGGTCTTTTCGGCGCCGATGTGGGGCATCCGCATCAACCCGTTCCTGCGGCCTGCGGCCTGGATTCTGTCGACCGCCAGCCGGATGATCGGCCAGTCGCATCACTATACCCCCGGCACATCCGCCACGACCTATGTGCTGGAGGCACCCTTTGCCGACAATGTGCTGACCCGCGATGCCGACATGTACCGGTTCATGCAGGACCAGCTGACAGCCCACCCCGAACTGGCGCTGTCCGGCCCGTCGCTGCACTGGCTGAACGAAGCCTTGTGGGATTGTCACGATCTGGCGCGCCAGCCCTCGCCCGCGGTGCCTTGCCTGACCATGCTGGGTCTGGCGGAACGGGTGGTCGATACCGGCCCCATCCACAACCGCATGGGCCGCTGGCCGGGCGGGCGGCTGGTCCTGGTGCCGGACGCCGAGCATGAAATGATGATGGAACGGCCCGCGACCCGTGCCCGTTTCTACGACGAGGCGGCGGCCCTGTTCCTGGCTCACCGCTGATTTCGTCTGCCAGGTGGCGCGCACGTGCCCCCTGCCCTACCCCGCATAGAAATTTCGCTCGCACCGCAATCACAATTGCGCTATAGATAGTTTAACGTTGAACTATAATTGCGCCAGTGGGAGGTCACTTGCATGGCAGCGCGGAAAAGTTCCGAAAATTCAAACATCTCCAAGGACGAGCTTCTCAAATACTACCGTGAGATGCTGCTGATCCGCCGATTCGAGGAAAAGGCAGGCCAGCTTTATGGCATGGGCCTGATCGGTGGTTTCTGCCACCTCTATATCGGGCAGGAAGCAGTCGTCGTCGGGCTGGAGGCCTGTACCAAGGAAGGCGACAAGCGCATCACCAGTTACCGTGACCATGGTCATATGCTGGCCTGCGGCATGGACCCGCGCGGCGTGATGGCAGAGCTGACCGGGCGCATCGGCGGCTATTCCAAGGGCAAGGGCGGCTCGATGCACATGTTCAGCCGCGCCAAGCATTTCTATGGCGGCCATGGCATCGTCGGCGCGCAGGTGCCGCTGGGCGCGGGCCTCGCCATGTCGGACTGGTACAAGGGCAATGACAATGTCTCCTTCGCCTATTTCGGCGATGGTGCCGCCAACCAGGGCCAGGTCTACGAGACCTACAACATTGCCGAACTCTGGATGCTGCCGGTGATCTTCGTCATCGAGAATAACGGCTATGCGATGGGCACCTCGGTCAAGCGTTCGACCAAGTCGACCACGCTTTTCGGTCGCGGTCTGGCGTACGGCATCCCGGGCGAGCAGGTCGACGGTATGGATGTGCTGGCGGTCAAGGCGGCAGGCGAAAAGGCCGTAGCGCACTGCCGGGCCGGCAACGGCCCCTATGTGCTGGAAGTCATGACCTATCGTTATCGCGGCCATTCCATGTCGGACCCGGCGAAATACCGGACCCGCGAGGAAGTCGAGAAGATGAAGTCCGAGCGCGACGCGATCGAGCATGTGCGCGAACTGCTGATCGGCGGCGGTCTGGCCAGCGAAGATGACCTGAAGGCCATCGACAAGGACATCAAGGCGATCGTCAACGACAGCGCCGAATTCGCCAAAGAAAGCCCCGAGCCGGATCTGTCCGAGCTCTGGACAGACATCTACGTGTAAGGGGGACGTGAGAGATGGCAACCGAACTTCTGATGCCCGCGCTGTCGCCCACGATGGAGGAAGGCACGCTGGCCAAATGGCTGGTCAAGGAAGGCGATGCGGTCAAATCCGGCCAGATCATCGCCGAGATCGAGACCGACAAGGCCACGATGGAATTCGAGGCGGTCGATGAGGGCACCGTCGGCAAGATCCTGGTGGCCGAAGGCACCCAGGGCGTCAAGGTGAACACGCCGATCGCCATTCTGGTCGAAGAGGGCGAAGCGGTTCCCGCCGCTGGTGCGGCCCCGGCCGCCGCCCCCGCAGCGGCAGCTGCAGCCCCGGCGGCAGCCGCTGCGCCGGTTGCGGCCGCGCCGGTCGCCATCGTGTCCAAGGCCTCGGCCGACTGGCCCGAAGGCACGCCGATGAAGACGCTGACCGTGCGCGAAGCGCTGCGCGAAGCCATGGCCGAAGAGATGCGCGCCAACCCCAACGTCCTGCTGATGGGCGAAGAGGTCGGCGAATATCAGGGCGCCTACAAAATCTCGCAGGGGCTTCTGGACGAGTTCGGGCCAAAGCGGGTGATCGACACGCCGATCACTGAAATCGGCTTCACCGGCATCGCCGTCGGCGCTGCCTGGGGCGGGCTGAGCCCGATCGTCGAATTCATGACCTTCAACTTCGCCATGCAGGCGATCGACCATATCATCAACTCGGCGGCCAAGACGAACTATATGTCTGGTGGTCAGCTGGGCTGCCCCATCGTGTTCCGGGGGGCCAATGGCGCCGCTGCGCGCGTGGGCGCCCAGCACAGCCATGATTATGCCGCCTGGTATGCTGCGGTTCCGGGCCTGAAGGTCGTCATGCCCTATTCGGCAGCCGATGCGAAAGGCCTGCTGAAAACGGCGATCCGTGACCAGAACCCCGTGGTCTTCCTGGAAAACGAAATCCTCTATGGCCGGTCCTTCGATGTACCGGACCTGCCCGATTTCACCATCCCGTTCGGCAAGGCCCGTATCTGGCGCGAAGGGTCGGACGTAACGCTGGTTTCGTTCGGGATCGGTGTCGCCCATGCTCTGGAAGCCGCCGACCAACTGGCCAAGGACGGGATCAGTGCCGAAGTCATCGACCTGCGGACCCTGCGCCCGCTGGACTATGATACGGTCCTCGCCTCGGTCATGAAGACCAACCGCTGCGTGACGGTCGAAGAGGGCTTCCCGGTCTGCGCGATCGGCAACCATCTGTCTGCGGTGATCATGGAACGCGCCTTCGATTATCTGGATGCGCCGGTGATCAACTGCACGGGCAAGGATGTGCCGATGCCCTATGCCGCGAACCTTGAAAAGCTGGCGCTGATCACTCCGGCAGAGATCGTCGCCGCCGTCAAATCCGTCTGCTATCGCTGAGGTGACCCATGGCAACCGAAATCCTGATGCCCGCCCTGTCCCCGACGATGGAGGAAGGGACGCTGGCCAAATGGCTGAAGAAGGAAGGCGACGCGGTCAAATCCGGTGACATCATCGCCGAGATCGAGACCGACAAGGCCACGATGGAATTCGAGGCCGTCGATGAAGGCGTGCTGGGGAAAATCCTGGTGGACGAAGGCTCGCAAGGGGTCAAGGTCAATACGCCCATCGCCATTCTTGTCGAAGAGGGCGAAGCGGTGCCGACGGCTGCCGCCCCTGCAGCGGCTCCTGCGGCGGCTGCACCTGCCGCAGCTGCTCCGGCTTCGGCCGCGGCGGCACCCGCAGCAGCGCCAGCTGCCGCCCCCGTTGCCGGTGGCGCACGGATCATCGCCTCGCCGCTTGCCCGCCGTCTGGCCAAGGACAAGGGCATTGATCTGGCGGCCGTCAAGGGCACGGGCCCGCATGGCCGGATCATCAAGGCCGATGTCGAAAAGGCCGTGCCGGGTGCCAAGCCCGCCGCCGCCCCGGCAGCGGCTGCAGCCGCACCTGCGGCAGCACCGGCCACCGCCATGCCAACCGGCCCGGCGACGGCGACGGTCCTGAAGATGTACGAGGGTCGCGCCTTTACCGAAATGCCGCTGGACGGGATGCGCCGCACCATCGCTGCGCGCCTGACCGAGGCCAAGCAGACCATCCCGCATTTCTACCTGCGCCGCGAGGTGCAGCTGGATGCGCTGATGGCCTTCCGCGAACAGCTGAACAAGGGGCTGGAAGCGCGTGGCGTGAAGCTGTCGGTCAATGACTTCGTCATCAAGGCCTGCGCCATGGCACTTCAGGCCGCGCCGGACGCCAATGCCGTCTGGGCGGGCGACCGGGTGCTGAAGCTGAAGCCTTCGGATGTCGCCGTCGCCGTGGCGGTCGAGGGCGGTCTGTTCACCCCCGTCCTGAAGGACGCGGAAAAGAAAAGCCTGTCGGCCCTGTCGGCCGAGATGAAAGACCTTGCGACCCGCGCCAAGACCAAGAAACTGGCCCCCCATGAATATCAAGGCGGCAGTTTCGCAATCTCGAACCTCGGGATGTTCGGGGTCGACAATTTCGACGCCGTGATCAACCCGCCGCACGGCGCGATCCTTGCGGTCGGTGCCGGTGTGAAAAAACCGGTGGTCAAGGCCGATGGCACGATCGGTGTCGCGACCGTCATGTCGATGACCCTCTCTGTGGATCACCGGGTGATCGACGGTGCTCTGGGGGCCGAGCTGTTGAAACATATCGTCAACAGCCTGGAAAACCCGATCTCGATGCTGGCCTGAACCAGTAGAGGCGAAAAGAAAAAGGCCGGGCAATCGCCCGGCCTTTTTCTTTGCTCGAAAGGGATCAGCCGTCGTCGTCGAACCGCTGATCCATGGTCAGCGACGGCTGCGCACAGCCCGCCTCGCCAACGATCCGCGCCGGAACTCCTGCAACCGTCTTGCAGGGCGGCACGTCCATCAGAACCACCGACCCTGCAGCCACGCGCGAACAATTCCCGATGGTGATATTTCCCAAAATCTTCGCCCCTGCACCGATCAGCACGCCATTGCCGATCTTGGGATGCCGGTCGCCATCTTCCTTGCCGGTGCCGCCCAGCGTCACCGAATGCAGCATCGAGACATTGTCGCCGACCACTGCCGTCTCGCCGATGACGATGGAATGGGCATGGTCGATCATGATCCCCTTGCCGACGCGGGCATTGGGATGGATATCGACACCAAAGACCTCGCTGACCCGCATCTGGACATAATAGGCCAGATCGCGGCGCCCTGTCTTCCACAGCCAATGGCCAACCCGATAGGCCTGAACCGCCTGATATCCCTTGAAGAACAGGATCGGCTGCAGGAACCTGTGGCAGGCCGGGTCACGGTCATAGACCGCCACGCAGTCCGCCCGCGCTGCTTGTCCGATCTCGGGGTCGCTGGCCAGGGCTTCGTCGGCGATCTCGCGCAGAAGCTGCTCGCTCATCTCGCCCGACGCGAGTTTCAGCGAAAAGCGATAGGCCAGCGCGCGCTCCAGCGAGGCATGGTGCAGAATGCCCGAATGGAAGTAGCCGCCCAAAAGCGGCTCGTCCTTGACCGCCGCCCTGGCCTCCTCACAGATATGGGTCCAGACCGGATCGACCTGCGCGACTTTCACCCTGACTTCGGCCATCTGCGCCTCCTGCATTTTCGATCAGTTTAGCAGATAGGCAGAGTTCGGGAAACCGGAAGTCCTTCAGGACGTTTTTATATTTTGCCGGCAACGCCATTCCAGAATGCTATGAATGACTTCGCCCAGCGCCTCCAGATAGGCGGGATCGGATGGAAAGGGCTCGCGGGCCAGATCACCGCCCGCCCGAATGGCCGCGCCAAGCGACCCGTCGCCCCACAGATGGTGCCAAAGTCCGGTACGCTTGCGATAGCCGTCAGCGGCATGGGCCTGCCACAGGGCGCCATCCAAAGTACCCGCCCACGCGCTGCGGGGCAGGCATAACAGCCGCCGTGCGGCCACCAGAACATCCGAATGGGTGATCGTACGCATTGTCAGAGATCGGGCAACGTCAGTTCCATATAGTGAACGGCAATGCGAACCGTCCCGCCTGCAAAGACCCCACCCGTCGCGTCCAGTTGCAACGGGGTCGCGCTGTAAAAGGCCGTCGGCTGCGACAAAATCCCCCGCGCGAACGAGCCGACACCCAGCCCCAGTCCCGATCCGTACCGGCCGACAAAACCGGGGTTGCCCAGCTGCCAACTGGTCAGCGTTCCGGTCACTGCAGTCACAACCCGCGCCGTCACGCCAACGACTACGGAATTCGGCGGAATGATGCTGGCCGTCGTCGACAGAGCACCCGCCCCTACAATATGGTCGATCTGCGCCACCTTCAGGGCCAGCCCGGCGTTCTTGGGCGTCAGCGTAACCTGGCCGGACCGCCACAGTGTGCCGTCGTGGATGGCCTGCATCCCCTCGTCCAGCACCAGTGCCCGCCAGCCGCGCAAGGGCGTGACAAAGTCCCAGCCGCCATTGCGCCGCACCGCAAGCTTGCCGTCCTGCC
>CAZKJZ010000009.1:0-39114 GCA_964553145.1 uncultured Frigidibacter sp.
CCGTTCGCGCTGCGCAGGGCGGCGCTGGGGGTTATTCGGTTGGTGTTGGGGAATGGGGTGAGGGTTGGGTTTTCTGCCCACTTCGTTAGATTGATCGCGCGCCATTTCCAGTACTTTTCAGGCCATGATGCTCGAAAGGTTCCGGATTCAGTACCAGGGATTTCCGATGACATCCTTATTGAAGCAAAGCTTCGAGCCGAAGGTCGTGTTGTGCCTGATGATCCGGAGACCGGGGAGGCCGCTTATGGCAGGCATGAAAGTTTGATTTTTGAAAGTGGCGCCAACCTCCTGTCCTTCCTCCACGACCGCCTCAAGGTCTTCCTCAAAGACCAGGGCATCCGCCATGACGTGATCGACGCCTGCCTCGCCATGCCCGGCAACGACGACCTCACGCTTCTCGTCAAGCGCGCCCAGGCGCTGGCCGCCGTCCTGAAAACCGATGACGGCACCAACCTGATCCAGGGCTTCAAGCGCGCCAACAACATCCTGACCCAGGCCGAACAGAAGGATGGCGTCGAATATAGTTTGGGCGCCGACCCGAAATTCGCCGAAACCGATCAGGAACGCGCCCTGTTCGCCGCCCTTGACGCGGCCGAGGCCGCCATCGCCCCGGCCATGGCCACCGAGGATTTCGGCGCCGCCATGGCCGCCATGGCCGCCCTTCGCGCCCCCATCGACGGGTTTTTCACCGCCGTGCAGGTCAACAGCGAAAACCCGGTCGTGCGCCGCAACCGGCTGAATCTGCTCAGCCGTATCCGCACCATCTGCCTGTCGGTCGCCGACCTGGGCAGGCTGGACGGATAGAGGGGGCTCTGCCCCCCGCCCGTTCCGGGCTCCCCCCGGGGATATTTTCAGGACAGAAAATGAAAACGCTGCATTTTCTGTCCTGAAATATCCTCGCCGAAGGCCATCCCTCGCGGAGCCGTGCGTCAGCACGGGCCGCGAGACAGGGGGAATGGCCCGCCGTCAGGCGGGCCTCGATCGGACCCCGCAAGGGGGCCGGTTGCGGCGGCGGGGCAGAGCACCTAGGGTCGGCGCAAAGCCCCTCCTCCGAGTGTTCCGATGACCCAGGCCGCGCCGCAGACGATCCATCTGAAGGATTACCAGCCCTTCCCGTTCCTTGTGACCGCCGTCGATCTGACCTTTCGGCTGGCCCCAAAGGGTACGGTGGTTCTGGCGCGCATCGCCTTTGCCCCCAACGCGGCGCGGCCCGGGCGGCATGACCTGTTCCTGCACGGCGAAAACCTGCGGCTGGTCCGCGCCGGAATCGACGGCGTCCCCCTGCCCGCCACGGCCATGACCCTGACCGGCGAAGGGCTGACGGTCGCCGCAGCCCATTTGCCCCCCGGCCCCTTCCTGTGGGAGGCAGAGGTTCAGATCGACCCGACCGAAAACACGGCGCTGGAGGGGCTTTACATGTCGGGCGGCATGTTCTGCACCCAGTGCGAGGCCGAAGGGTTTCGCAAGATCACCTATTACCCCGACCGGCCCGATGTGATGGCGCCTTTCCGGGTCAGGATCGAAAGCGACCTGCCGGTCATGCTGTCGAACGGCAATCCCGGCGCCACGGGGCCCGGCTGGGCGGAATGGCATGACCCCTGGCCGAAGCCTGCCTATCTTTTTGCCCTTGTCGCGGGTGATCTCGTGAACCTGCCCGACCGGTTCACCACCGCCTCGGGCCGGGCCGTTGATCTGAACATCTGGGTCCGGGACGGCGACCTTGACCGGTCGGCCTATGCGATGGATGCGCTGAAACGATCGATGACATGGGACGAACAGGCCTATGGCCGCGAATATGACCTGGATGTCTTCAACATCGTCGCCGTCGATGACTTCAACATGGGGGCGATGGAGAACAAGGGGCTGAACATCTTCAATTCAAAGCTGGTCCTTGCCAGCCCCGACACCGCGACCGATCAGGATTTCGAGCGGATCGAAAGCGTGATCGCCCACGAATATTTTCACAACTGGACCGGCAACCGCATCACCTGCCGCGACTGGTTCCAGCTGTGCCTGAAGGAAGGGCTGACGGTCTTTCGCGACCAGGAGTTTTCGTCCGACATGCGGTCTGCCGCCGTCAAGCGGATCGAGGATGTGCTGGCGCTCCGCGCCCGCCAGTTCCGCGAGGATATGGGGCCGCTGGCGCACCCGGTCCGGCCCGACAGTTTTGTCGAGATCAACAATTTCTACACCGCCACAATCTATGAAAAGGGCGCGGAGATCATCGGCATGCTGAAGCGTCTGGTGGGCGATGATGGCTACGCGCGGGCGCTCGACCTCTATTTTGCCCGCCATGACGGTCAGGCTGCGACGATCGAGGATTGGCTCAAGGTCTTTCAGGATGCGACGGGCCGCGACCTCACCCAGTTCAAGCGCTGGTACACCGATGCGGGCACTCCGCGCCTGAGCGTGTCCGAGGCCTGGAATGAGGGCACCTATAGCCTGACCTTCATCCAGCACACGCCCGCAACGCCCGGCCAGCCGGTCAAGACGCCGCGCGTGATCCCGATTGCGGTCGGCCTTTTGAACCCCAACGGCGACGAAATCATGCCGACCCGGATGCTGGAGATGACCGAGGCCACGCAGTCGTTCCGCTTTGACGGGCTGGCCAGCCGCCCGGTGCCGTCGATCCTGCGCGGCTTTTCGGCGCCGGTGGTGCTGGACCGTACGGTCAGTCCGCAGGAACGCGCCTTTCTTCTGGCCCATGACAGCGACCCGTTCAACCGGTGGGAGGCGGGCCGGGCGCTGGCGCGCGAGGTGCTTTTGCGCATGATCCTGAAGGGTGACGCGCCATCGGCCCTGCACCTTTCCGCACTGGAGAGCCTGTTGGCCGATGCACTGCAGGACCCCGCCTTTACCGCGCTGTGTTTGCGCCTGCCCTCGCAGGATGATCTGGCGCAGGCGGTGGCCGATGCGGGTCAGGTGCCCGACCCCGACCGTATCCATGCCGAACTGCGGCGACTGGCCGAGGCGATCGCCGGGCGGCTGGAGGGGCCGTTGGCGCGGCTTTATGACCAGTTGGCGGGGGACGGTTCGTTTTCGCCCGATGCCGGGCAGGCCGGGCAAAGGGCGCTGCGGCTGGCCTGCCTTTCCTACCTGAACCGGATCGACGGCGGGGAACGGGCCGCGGCCCTCTACGACAGGGCCGGCAACATGACCGAACGGCAGGGCGCGCTGGCATGCCTGATCGAGGCCGGGCGGGCCGGGGCAGCGCTGGACGACTTCCGCAACCGCTTTGCGGGCAACCGGCTGGTCATGGACAAATGGTTCATGCTGCAGCCCCTGTGCGCCCCGCCGGACCGGGCGGCAGAGGTCGCCGGACGGCTGGCCGCCGACCCCGCATTTGATTGGAAGAACCCCAACCGCTTCCGGTCGCTGCTGGGCGGGCTGGCGGCGAACCATGCAGGCTTTCACGCCGCCTCGGGCGCGGGCTATGACCTTTATGCCAGTTGGCTGATCCGGCTGGACCCGGTCAATCCGCAGACGGCGGCGCGCCTGTCGACGGCCTTCGAAACCTGGCGCCGCTATGACGAGGGGCGGCAGGCCAAGGCCCGCGCGGCGCTGCGCCGGATTGCGGACACGCCCGGCATCAGCCGCGATTCGTCCGAGATGGTGGCACGGCTTTTGGGCACGGACGGCTAGCGGGCACGCCCCCCCACTCCCCTTACGTCAACCGACAATGCGCAGACCCGCCCCGCATCGTTTCCGGGGCGGGATCGCTGGCACCCTGCCCCTTTGCCGGTAAGACTTTCTGCACCACATGCTGCTAGTCAGGTCGTTGCGACCAGCAAGGGTGTTTTTATCATGTATCAAGATGTATTCGAATATCGCCGCCAGGCCCGCAGTGCCGACAATTATCTGGCGCTGGGTCTGGTCTTTGTTCTGTTCTACCTTGGCCTTCATCAGGGCTGGGGTCTGGTGGCCGGGTTGCTGCTCAGCCCGTTTCTGGCCTTCGTCCTGGTCCGGCTGGTTCTGAACGACAGCGCTGGTTTCCGGCTGGGCGGTGATGGCCTGACCTGGCATGCCCATGGCCGCGAACGCCGCCTGCCCTGGCATGACCTGAATGCCGTCACCATCGGCGGGGATGGCGCAGGCGGGGCGGACTGCCTTTTGCATCTGCGCGGCGGCGAAACCGCCCATCTGCCCGCGACCGGCGCCTTTGCGCCCGAACGTCTGGCCCAGGAATTCCGCCTGCGTGGCGTGCCGGTCTGGCGCCCGGCGCCCGAACGTCTGGCCGTGGGACTGCCGCAGCTTCAGTGACAGGTGCCGCGCCGGGCAATTGCATTCGGCCTTTATGAGATTCGGGCCCCTGACTTGATCAGGGGCCTCTGTCGGCCCACGAGGCCCCTGATCAAGCCCGGGGCGGGGGCGGAGCGAAACACGCGCACGAAATAGGGCTCGCGGTTTGGTCAGCGCGGGAGAACCGACCGATTGCGATCGCACTGCCCCGCCGTGGCCTTTGGCTTGTCTCGTCCTGTCCTCTCGCCTAAAAGCGGCCAACGGACAAAGGACCAGGCAATGCTCGACCTCAGCTATACCGCCCCCAAACCCAAAGTCATCCATGGCGCCAGGGAAGACTGGGAGCTGGTCATCGGGCTGGAGGTTCATGCCCAGGTCGCGTCCAAAGCCAAGCTTTTTTCCGGGGCCTCGACCGAATTCGGGATGGAACCCAATTCGAACGTCGCCTTTGTCGATGCGGCCATGCCGGGGATGCTGCCGGTCATCAACGAATTCTGCGTGGCGCAGGCGGTGCGCACCGGGCTGGGGATCAAGGCGGCGATCAACCTGACCTCGGCCTTTGACCGCAAGAACTATTTCTACCCCGACCTGCCGCAGGGCTATCAGATCAGCCAGCTTTACCACCCGATCGTCGGCGAGGGCGAGGTGATCGTCGACATGGCGCCCGGCGTCGCCCGCCGCGTCCGGATCGAACGTATCCATCTGGAACAGGATGCGGGCAAGTCGATCCACGACCTTGACCCCGCCATGTCGTTCGTCGACCTGAACCGCACCGGCGTCGCCTTGATGGAAATCGTCAGCCGCCCCGACATCCGCGGCCCCGAGGAAGCGGCGGCCTATGTCGCCAAGCTGCGCCAGATCATGCGCTATCTGGGCACCTGTGACGGCAACATGCAGAACGGCAACCTGCGCGCCGACGTCAACGTCTCGGTCTGCCGCCCCGGGGACTACGAACGCTATCAGGCCACCCAGGATTTCAGCCATCTGGGAACACGCTGCGAAATCAAGAACATGAACTCGCTGCGCTTCATCCAGGCCGCGATCGAGTATGAGGCGCGCCGCCAGATCGCCATTGTCGAGGATGGCGGCAAGGTCGTCCAGGAAACCCGCCTTTACGATCCCGACAAGGGCGAAACGCGGTCGATGCGGTCCAAGGAAGAGGCGCATGATTACCGCTACTTCCCCTGCCCCGACCTTCTGCCGCTGGAGATCGAACAGGCCTGGGTCGACGAGATTGCCGCAACCATGCCAGAGCTGCCCGACGCCAAGAAGGCGCGGTTCATCAGTGCCTTTGGCGTCACCGACTATGACGCGGGCGTTCTGACCGCCGAGGCGGAAAACGCCGCCTTCTTTGAGGAGGTGGCCAGGGGCCGCGACGGCAAGCAGGCGGCGAACTGGGTGATCAACGAACTGTTCGGTCGCCTGAACAAGGAAGGCAAGACCATCGCCGACACGCCGGTTTCAGCCGCGCAGCTGGGCGGGGTTCTGGACCTGATCGCCTCGGGCGAGATCACCGGCAAGATGGCCAAGGACCTGTTCGACATCCTCTGGACCGAGGGGGGCGACCCCGCCGCCATCGCCGCCGCGCGCGGGATGAAGCAGGTCACCGATACCGGCGCCATCGAAAAGGCGCTGGACGATCTGATCGCCGCGAACCCCGAACAGGTCGAAAAGGCCAAGGTCAATGCCAAGCTGGCGGGCTGGTTCACCGGCCAGGTTCTGAAGGCCACCGGCGGCAAGGCCAATCCGGCAGTCGTCAATCAGATGGTTGCGCAGAAGCTGGGGCTGGGCTGACCTGCCCCGGGAAACCGGACGACTGACGGGGGTGCCCGTGCGCCCGCCATTGCCTTGGCCCGCGAATCCGGACAAAGAGAAGCATGGACGCCCGACTGAAAGCCCTTTCCGTTCACTTGCTGACCGCCACCGGCGCGGTCATCTCGATGCTGGCCATGCTGGCCGCAGCGCGCCAAAAGTGGGACATGATGTTCCTGTGGCTGGTGGTGGCGCTGTTCGTCGACGGGATCGACGGGCCGCTGGCCCGCCGCTATGACGTCAAGACCCACTGGCCGACCTATGACGGCGTGGCCCTGGATCTGATCATCGACTATCTGACCTATGTCTTCATCCCGGCCTTTGCTCTTTTTCAGTCCGGCCTGCTGCCGGGCTGGACCGGCTGGTGCGCGATCATCGTCATCACCTATGCCAGCGCTTTGTATTTCGTCGATACGCGCATGAAAACAAAGGATAATTCCTTTGCGGGCTTTCCGGCCTGCTGGAACATGGTGGTGCTGGTCATGTTCGCGCTGGAGCCCAATTTCTACATCATGCTGGCCTTTATCGTGCTTTTGGCCGCGACCATGTTCACCAACCTGAAGTTCGTCCATCCGGTCCGCACCGAACGCTGGCGTCTGGTGTCGCTGCCCATGACGCTGGCTTGGGTCTTTTTCGCAGGCTGGGCTGCCTGGGTCGATTTTCACCCGGCCAGCTGGGCGCATTGGGGGCTGGTTGTCAGCTCGCTCTACCTGACTTTCGCGGGCATCGCGCAAGAGCTTCTGCCCGAACGGCCCTAATCGCCACAGGGGTCAGCCGCTATCGTCCGGCGCCCAGAGACAGGGGGAAAAGATGACCTTTCATATCGGCGCCAAACCCGGAGAGATCGCGGAAACCGTGCTGTTGCCGGGCGATCCCTATCGGGCGAAATGGGCGGCAGAGACCTTTCTGAAGGGTGCCGTCTGCGTCAATCGGGTGCGCGGCATGCTGGGCTTTACCGGCAGCTGGAAGGGTCACAGGGTGACGATCCACGGGTCTGGCATGGGCATGCCGTCCCTGTCGATCTATGCCAATGAACTGATCCGGGATTATGGGGCCAGGACCCTGATCCGCATCGGATCGGCGGGCGCGATGCAGGCCCATGTCAAGGTGCGCGATCTGGTCATCGCCATGACGGCCTCGACCCTGTCGACACCGTCGCGCGGCTTTTTCCGGGAAATGCAGTTTGCCCCCTGCGCCGACTATGGCCTGTTGGAGCGCGCTGTCACGGCGGCACGGGCACGGGGGGCGGCCTTCCATGTCGGCGGTATCTATTCATCGGATGTCTTTTACGACGAACGCCCCGACCTGACCGAGGCGCTGGCCCGCCACGGGACCCTCTGTGTCGAGATGGAGGCGGCAGAGCTTTACACCGTCGCCTCCCGCCATGGCGCGCGGGCACTGGCGGTTCTGACCATGTCCGACCATCTTCTGACGCACGAGGCCCTGCCCGCCGAGGACCGCGAGCGCAGCTTTGGCGAGATGGTGGAAATCGCCCTGCAGGCCGCGTTCGACGAGGCGGGCGGTTAGGGATCTACCGCCGCAGGAACGCCCCGCCAAAGCCCGCCGCCCTGAGGGTCGCGCGGGCCGCTTCGGCGTCGGCGGCGCTGGCAAAGGGACCGGCCAGGATCGCCGTCAGATGGCCGCCACGCTGGGCCAGACGCGCGGCGCCAAAGCCGCCCGCCGCAACGCGCGCGACGGCGGCATCCGCATTGGCGGCTTCGGCAAAGGCGCCGACCTGCACCCAATAGCGCCCGGCCGGGGCCACCGGGTCCGGCGTGCCGACCAAGGGGCCGTTCGACCAGGTCAGCCGATAGCCGTTCGCGCCCTTGGCCTTGGCCCGGTCCAGCGCGGCGGGATCGCTTGTCTGGCCCTTGACCGCCAGACCCGGCGCGCCAAGACTGTTGAGGAAGGCCGGGCCATCCTCGGCCAGCGCGCCATTGCAGACCGTCACGCGGCGGCCGTCGGTGATCCAGTAGCGGGCGGCGCGGGCGCTGCCCGGCAGGCACAATGTCTCGTCGCGCCCGACCATGTCGCTGCCGGCCAGAAGTGCCGGGGCGGGCCGCGCCTTGTGCGCCTTGCGCTTTGGCTTGGCCTTCTTTGGGACGGGCTTGTCGGCCGCGGGCTTGGCCTTGGCCTGCGGTTCCGCAGCCTTCTCCTTGGCTTCAGCCTTGGCCCCGCCCTTGCAGACCGGCAGCCCGTCGGCGCCGAAAAGCGGCAGCCAATAGGTCACCCCGTCGCGCACCGCGCGCTGAAAGACGCAGCCCAGACTGTCGGTATATTGCCGCCCGGCAAACGCCTTTGGCGGCGCCTCGGCAGGCGTCAGATCGGCCCAGACCGCTGTGGCCAAAGGCAGTGAAAGCGCTGCTACCGCCAGAAAAGGCCGCATTCCAAACCCCACGAATTTCCCGGCCCGACCATGGCAAATCGCGCATGGCCCGTAAAGGGAAACCTATTTCGTCCCGAACATCCGGTCGCCTGCGTCACCCAGACCCGGCACGATATAGCCGTGGTCGTTCAGGTGACTGTCCAGCGCCGCCGTCACGATCGGCACGTCTGGATGCGCCTCTTTCATCCGGGCGACACCCTCGGGCGCGGCCAGAAGGCACATGAAGCGGATGTTGTTCGCCCCCGACTTTTTCAAAAGATCAATGGCCGCGACCGAGGAATTTCCTGTGGCCAGCATCGGGTCCAGCGCGATGGTCAGGCGGTTGTCCAGCCCCGACGGCACCTTGTAGTAATATTGCACCGGCTGCAGCGTTTCGGGGTCGCGGTAAAGGCCGACGAACCCCACCCGCGCCGCAGGGATCAGTTCCAGCACCCCGTCCAACAACCCGTTTCCCGCCCGCAGGATCGAGATCAGCGCCAGTTTCTTGCCATCGATCGTCGGCGCATCCATTTCGCACAGCGGCGTTTCGATGCGCTTTGTCGTCATCTCCATCTCGCGCGTGATCTCATAGGCCAGAAGCTGACTGATTTCGCGCAAGAGGCGGCGGAAGGAATTGGTCGAGGTTTCACGTTCGCGCATGATCGTCAGCTTGTGCTGCACAAGGGGATGTTTGACGATGGTCAGATGGTCACGCACGGGCAGCCTCCAGTCGCTTGATGATCCTGTCTTTCGTATCGCCCCGGCAAAAGGCCGCGTCAATCGAGGTGCGGGCGATGGCGGCAAAGACCCCCTCGTCCCAGTCGAACGCCTCGGCCAGACGCGCATATTCGCGGGCCATGGTCGTGTGGAAATACGGGGGATCGTCGGTGGAAATCGTGACCTTCACCCCCCGTTCCCGCAGCCGGTGGATCGGATGGGCGCGCCAGCCGGGGTAAAGGCCAAGGGCGATGTTCGAGCCTGGACAGACTTCCAGCACCACGCCTCGTTCGGCGATGTCATCGACCAGGGCCAGATCCTCGATGGCGCGGACGCCATGGCCGATACGTTCGACGCCCAGATCGCGGATCGCATCCCGCACGCTCTCTGGCCCGCCCCATTCGCCCGCATGCGCCGTCAGCCGCAAGCCCGCCTCGCGCGCGCAGTCGAAGGACCAAAGGTAATCCTTTGGCTTGCCCAGCTTTTCGTCGCCCGCCAGGCCAAAGCCGACCAGCCAGTCGCCCGCCGTCTCGGCCGCGCAGATCGCCGTGCGGCGGGCCTGATCGGGGCTGTGGTGGCGGACGGCGGTGACAATACCGCGCAGCGTGATCCCGTCCGCTGCCTCGGCCTCGTCCGCCGCCGTGCGGATCGCCGCCAGATAATCGCGCCAGGCCGCCAGATCGCCGCCGCCGCAATAGTCGGGCGAGAGGAACGTTTCGGAATAGATGACGCCCGATGCCGCACTTTCGGCCAGCACCGCGCGGGTCAGACGGTAATAGTCCTGCGGTGTCTGCAGGGTGCTGGTCGCCGCCTCGTACACTTTCAGAAAGTGCCAGAAATCGCGCCAGGCATAGGCGCCCCTGTCGTCAAAAAGACCGGGCAGGTCCATATGCTTTTCCCGCGCAAGACCACGGATAAAGGCCGGGGGTGCCGCGCCTTCCAGATGCAGATGCAACTCGATCTTTGGCGTCACAGAAAGCTGGTCCCCGGCCCGCGTTCGGAAAGACCCAAGTGCGCCGCGACCGAGGCCGCGACATCGGTAAAGGCGACATGCCCGATGGCGCGGGGACCTACGCCCCAGCCCAGAACCGGCACCCGTTCGCGCGTATGGTCGCTGCCGGTCCAGGTCGGGTCATTGCCATGGTCAGCGGTAAAGACCGCCAGATCTCCGGGGCGCAGGCCCTGCAGAAAGTCCCCCGCCCGACCGTCGAACCATTCCAGCGCGCGGGCATAGCCCGACACATCGCGGCGGTGGCCATAGGCGCTGTCAAATTCGACAAAGTTCGCAAAGGTCAAGGAACCATCTTCTGCACTGGCTGCTGCGGTCGTCAGACGTTCGAAAAGTGCGGCATCTGTCCCTTTCTTCACATCATCGATTCCGCGCATCGAAAAGATGTCGCCGATCTTGCCGATCGCATGCGTCTGCCGCCCGTCCGCCTTGGCCCAGTCCAGAAGCGTCGGCGCCGGCGTGGCGATCGCATAATCGTGGCGGTTGGTCGTGCGGCGAAAATTGCCCGGCTTGCCGGTAAAGGGCCGGGCGATCACGCGCCCTACCTTCATCGCATGGAGGCGCGGCGCGATGTCCTGGCAGAGCTTCAGCAGACGGTCGAGGCCGAACGTCTCTTCATGCGCGGCGATCTGAAAGACGCTGTCGGCGGATGTATAGCAGATCGGCCAGCCCGTGCGCATATGGTCGGCGCAATGATCCTCGATGATCGGCACGCCCGAGGCATGGCAATTGCCCAGCGTCCCCCCTGCCCCGCACAGACGCGCGACCTCGTCCATCAGGTCCTGCGGAAAGGCTGGACGGGTGTCGGGGAAATAGTGCCAGTCCCAGGGAACCGGCACGCCCGCCAATTCCCAATGGCCCGAGGGCGTGTCCTTGCCGTGCGACACTTCGGTCGCGGCACCCCAGAGGCCCTGGGGGGCCACGCCAAGTCCGGGCATGGCGGCACCAGACGCCAGCTTTACCGCCGACGACAGGCCCAGCCGGTCAAGATTGGGCATGTGCAGGGGGCCGCGCCGCCCCTCCTCGGCCCGGCCCCCGGCACAGGCCTGGGCGATGTGGGCCAGCGTGTTGGCCCCGGTATCCGGCGCGCCGGCATTGAAAAACCGGTCGGCGTCGGGCGCACCGCCCGCGCCCACGGAATCCATGACGATCAAGAAGGCGCGCGGCATCAGGCGATCCTTTCCAGAACAAGATCAGGCTCGTCCGGTGCCACAGCGGCGATCCGGTAAGCGGCGCGCACCGCGTCCACCGCCGCCTCTGCCGCCGCTTCGGTCGCGGCATGGACGAGGGCAAAGGGCTCCCCTTCCGCCAAAGGCTCGCCGAGGGGCGCCAGGTCCGACAGGCCGACCGCCGGGTTTATCCGGTCGCCACCGCTCAGCCGCCCGCCACCCAGATGGACGACCGCATGGCCCAGCGCCTCGCCGTCAATCGCGGCGACATAGCCGCCTGCGGGGGCCCTGACCTCGCGCACCACGGGGGCTGCTGGCAGCCGGTCGGGAAAGCGTTCGACAAAATCGACCGGTCCGCCCTGTGCCGCGACCATGCGGCCAAACATCTCGGCGGCGCGCCCGGACTCCAGCGCCTCGGTGATCTGATCCTCGCCCTCCAGCGCGTCGCTTGCGAGCCCCGCAAGCACCAATGCCTCGCCGCCCAGCGCCACCGTCAGGTCCCACAGGGGCTGGCTGATCGCCTGCCCGGTCAGGGTTTCCATAACCTCCATCACCTCGAGCGCATTGCCCGCCGCTGCGGCCAGGGGCTGCGACATGTCGGTGATCAGCGCCGCCGCCTTGCAGCCCGCGCCATTGGCGGTACCCACCAGCGACCGGGCCAAAGCGCGCGCATCCGCCATCGTCTTCATGAAGGCACCCGAGCCGACCTTGACGTCCAGGACCAGCGCCTGCAGCCCCGCCGCCAGCTTCTTGGACAGGATCGAGGCGGTGATGAGGTCGATCGATTCCACCGTGCCGGTGACATCGCGCACAGCGTAAAGCCGCCGGTCGGCGGGTGCCAGATCCGGCCCGGCACTGACGATGGCGCAGCCGACCTCGCGCACGATGCGGGCAAAGGCATCGGGCGGCTGGTCGACATGAAAGCCCGGGATCGCCTCGAGCTTGTCGAGCGTGCCGCCGGTATGGCCCAGGCCGCGCCCCGAGATCATCGGCACATAGGCGCCGCAGGCCGCCAGCGCAGGGGCCAAGAGCAGCGAGGTGACATCACCGATGCCGCCGGTCGAATGTTTGTCGACGACCGGGCCGGGCAGGTCCCAATCAAGCGTCCGGCCACTGTCGCGCATGGCCAGCGTCCAGCCCACCCGTTCGGCGGGCGCAAGCCCCTTAAGGAGCACCGCCATGGCAAAGGCCCCCGCCTGCGCATCGCTGACCTGGCCCGAGGCCAGCCCGTCGGCGAACCATTTGGCGTGCGAGAGCGACAGGCCCTTGCCATCGCGCAGCCCCATGATGATCCGCCGGGCGTCCATGTCAGGCGCGGTCCATATGAGCGGCGGTAAAGCTGCCGGGCAAAAGATCGGCAATCGTCGTCGCCAGCGCCGTGCCGTCGGTCGTGGCCAGCGTCACCGGCACATCGCCCGCCCCGAATTCCGCCAGTTTCTGGCGGCAGCCGCCGCAGGGCGGCACCGGTGCCGGACTGTCGGCGATGACGGCGACGGCATCCAGCCGCCGTTCGCCCGCCGCCACCATGGCGGCAATGGCGCCCGCTTCGGCGCAGGTGCCTTCCGGGTAGGCCACGTTTTCGACATTGCAGCCGACATAGACCCGTCCCGAGGCGGCGCGGATCGCCGCGCCGACCTTGAAGCGGGAATAGGGCGCGTGGGCATGGTCGCGAACGGCACGGGCGGCGGCAATCAGGTCTTCGTCAACATCAGGCATGGCACTTCCTTTGACCCAGTCGCCTCATATTGCGCCCTTCCGCGCGCTTCACAAGGTGACGCGGGGGACTTTGCGTCCCCCCCGGCCCGCGCGACACGCGCGGGCGTTCTTCGCGGCAAAGGTCCACCGGACCTTTGCTGATCGCTCATCACCCCCTGCAGGATATTTAAGAACTGATGAAGCCGCGAGACCAGGGGGCTGACCCACATGTGCCGACCGGGCCGCATGAATTTGTTGGACCTGAGCCGCGCCCTGCGTGATAATCGTCATGAGGGCGCGCGCGGCGATTAGTTTAGCCTTAAACAAACCGGAGGCGGGGATGGAAGAAGGTCGGCAGGACGGTCTGCGGCAGGCGGCGCTGGACTATCACGAGTTTCCCAAACCCGGCAAACTGGAGATCCGCGCGACCAAGCCCCTGGCCAATGGCCGCGACCTGAGCCGCGCCTATAGCCCCGGCGTGGCCGAAGCCTGCCTGGAGATCAAGGCCGACCCCGCCACGGCCAGCCGCTATACCGCGCGCGGCAATCTGGTGGCGGTCGTGTCGAACGGCACTGCCGTCCTTGGCCTTGGCAATATCGGGGCGCTGGCATCGAAGCCGGTGATGGAGGGTAAGGCGGTTCTCTTCAAGAAATTCGCCAATATCGACTGTTTCGACATCGAGCTGAACGAACCCGACCCCGAAAAGCTGGCCGATATCGTCTGCGCGCTGGAACCGACCTTTGGCGCGATCAATCTGGAGGATATCAAGGCCCCGGACTGTTTCATCGTCGAGAAACTGTGCCGCGAGCGGATGAATATTCCGGTCTTTCACGATGACCAGCACGGCACCGCCATAGTCGTCGGCGCGGCGGCGACCAATGCGCTGCATGTGGCGGGCAAGGCCTTCGCCGAGATCAAGGTCGTGTCCACCGGCGGCGGGGCGGCGGGGATCGCCTGTCTGAACATGCTTTTGAAGCTGGGGGTGCGGCGTGAGAATGTCTGGCTGTGCGATCTGGCGGGCCTGGTCTACAAGGGTCGGACCGAGCAGATGACGCCGCAGAAGGCCGACTATGCGCAGGGCAATCAGGCCCGGACGCTGGAGGAGGTGATCGCTGGCGCGGACCTGTTCCTTGGTCTCTCCGGCCCCGGTGTTCTGACCCCAGAGATGGTGGCGAAAATGGCGCCCCGCCCGATTGTGTTCGCACTGGCCAATCCCACGCCGGAAATTCTGCCCGATCAGGTCCGCGCCGTGGCGCCGGATGCGATCATCGCCACCGGGCGCAGCGATTTTCCCAATCAGGTCAATAACGTCCTTTGCTTTCCCTTCATCTTCCGGGGCGCGCTGGATGTCGGCGCGACCACGATCAATGACGAGATGGAACTGGCCTGCATCGACGGTATCGCCGCCCTGGCCCGCGCCACCACCAGCGCCGAGGCAGCCGCCGCCTATCGGGGCGAGAGGCTGAGTTTCGGCCCCGAATACCTGATCCCGAAACCCTTTGACCCCCGACTGATCGGGGTCGTCGCCAGCGCCGTGGCCCGCGCCGCCATGGAAACCGGCGTCGCCACCCGCCCGCTGGCCGATCTCGATGGCTACAAGCAGCGGCTGGACGGGTCGGTCTATAAGTCGGCGCTGATCATGCGCCCGGTGTTCGAGGCGGCCCGCACCGTCAGCCGCAAGATCATCTTCGCCGAGGGCGAGGATGAGCGGGTGCTGCGCTGCGCCAATGCGATGCTGGAAGAGATGACCGAGGAGCCGATCCTGATCGGCCGCCCCGAGGTGATCGAGCGGCGCTGCGAAAAGGCGGGCCTGCCGATCCGTCCGGGCGTGGATTTCCAGATCGTGAACCCCGAAAACGACCCGCGCTATCGCGATTACTGGCAGACCTATCACCAACTGATGGAACGGCGCGGGGTCACGCCCGATATCGCCCGGGCGGTGATGCGCACCAACACCACCGCCATCGCCGCTGTCGCCGTTCACCGGGGCGAGGCTGACAGCATGATCTGCGGCACGTTCGGCCAATATCTGTGGCACCTGAACTATATCTCGCAAGTGCTTGCCCGCGATGGGTTTACGCCGCAGGGCGCCCTGTCGCTGATGATCCAGGAAGACGGGCCTTTGTTCGTTGCCGATACCCATGTGAATGCCGCGCCGACCCCCGAACAAATCGCTTTGTCGGCCATTGGCGCAGCACGCCACGCCCGCCGGTTCGGGGTGACGCCCAAGGTTGCACTCTGCGCCCATTCGAATTTCGGCAATCTTGACAGCGACTCTGGTCGCCGGATGCGCGCGGCGCTGGAACTGCTGGATCAGCGGCGCGTCGATTTCACCTATGACGGCGAAATGTCGGTGGATGTGGCGCTGGACGCTGAACTGCGGTCGCGGATCTTCCCCAACAGCCGGTTTGAGGGCGCGGCCAACATTCTGGTCTTTGCCTATACGGATGCCGCAAACACGGCCCGCAACCTGTTGAAGCACAGGGCCGGCGGGCTGGAGGTCGGGCCGGTGCTGATGGGCATGGGCAACCGGGCGCATATCGTCACGCCCTCGGTCACCGCGCGGGGGCTTTTGAACATGTCCGCCCTGGCCGGAACGCCGGTCGCCTTTTACGGTTGAGCCTATCCCCTGACCCGTTCCTGCGCCGGGTCCAGGAACGGGCCCTGTGACAGGGTCGCCGGATGGGTCTCGGCGGCCACGACCAGTTCGTAGTGCCCGGCGGCCAGCCAGCCGTCCGTCACCCCGCCCGGGTTGCGCACATAGCCCAGCCCCAGGCTTTTGCCGACCGTATGGCCCGACCCGCCCGAGGTCAGATAGCCGACCGGCACCCCGTCGCGCAGGATGGTTTCGCGCCCGACCAGCACCACGGAGGCATCCAGCGCAAAGCCCATCAGCCGTTTGGTCAGCGGTCGGTCGGCGACCGCTGCCAGCGCCGCACGTCCGATGAAGTCGCGGCCCGTCCGCATCTTGACCGCCCAGCCCAGACCGGCCTCGAACGGCGTGTCGTTGGGGGTGATGTCGGCAGACCAGGCGCGATAGGCTTTCTCCAGCCGCAGGCTTTCGATGGCGCGGTAGCCAAGGGGGCGGATGCCGTCGCCCGCGCCCGCAACAATCAGCGCGTCATAGAGTGTGGCGATCTTGTCCAGGGGTACATGCAGTTCCCACCCCAATTCACCGACATAGGTCACACGGAGGGCACGGACAGGCACGCCCGCCACGGCAATTTCGCGCGCGGTTCCAAAGGGATAGGCGGCATTCGTCATGTCCGCACCCGTGACCCGCGCCAGCACGTCCCGCGACCGCGGCCCCATCAGCGACAGGGTGCCCCAGTCTTCGGTCACATCGCGGATCGCCACATCGCCCTTTGGCAGATGTTCGGCGATCCAGGCCAGATCATGGGTGCGGAACCCGGTGCCGGTGACGATGTAGAAAAGATCCTCTGCCAGCCGCGCGACGGTCAGGTCGCATTCGATCCCGCCGCGGGTGTTCAAAAGCTGGGTATAGGTCAGCCGCCCCGGCCCCCGCGCCAGATCGCCGGCAGAGATATGGTCCAGCGCCGCCGCCGCACCCTTGCCCCTGACCTCGTATTTCGCGAAAGACGACTGGTCGAAAATCCCCACCGACGTCCGGCAATGGTGATGTTCGCCTGCCACCGCATCGAACCAGTTCTGGCGGCCCATGGAATAGATATCCCGCGCCGTGTCGCCCGGACGGGCAAACCAGTTCGGCCGTTCCCAGCCGAGTTTTGATCCAAAGACCGCGCCCGCCGCCTGCAGGCGGGTAAAAAGCGGCGAGGTCAGGCGCGGGCGGCCACTGTCATATTCTTCGTGCGGGAACGCGACGGTATAATGCTTGCCATAGGCTTCGCAGGTCCGGTCGCGGACCCAGTCGCGGTCGTGGTGCAGGGCCGAAAAGCGGCGGATATCGACCGACCAGAGGTCGAGCGGCGCCTCGCCCCGCATGACCCAGTCGGCCAGCACCCAACCCGCCCCGCCGCCCGACGCGATGCCAAAGGCGTTGAAGCCCGCGCCGACGAACATGTTGGCGCATTCCGGTGCGCGGCCCAGGATGAAATTCCCGTCCGGGGTAAAGCTTTCCGACCCGTTGATCATCTTCTTCACGCCCACCTGTTCCAATGCGGGCACCCGGGCGATGGCCTGGATCATATGCTGGGCGAAATGGTCGTAATCATCGTCGAACAGACGGAATTCCCAATCGTCGGGCACGTCGCCGGTGACCCAGGGCTGGGGGTCGGGTTCATAGCCGCCCATCACCAGCCCGCCCACCTCTTCCTTGAAATAGGTGCGGCGATCGGGATCGCGCAGGGTGGGGGCATCGGGGGCCAGCCCCGGAATGCGTTCGGTGATGATATATTGATGCTTGATCGGTTGCAGCGGCACGCTGACCCCGGCCATGGCACCGACCTGCCGCGCCCATTGGCCTGCGCAATTGACCACCCGCTCGCACCCGACATCACCGCCCGTGGTCCGCACGGCGGTGATGCGGTCACCGTCCATGGCAAAGCCCGTCACCCGCACCCCCTCGACAATCTTCACCCCATGCATCCGCGCGCCCTTGGCAAGGGATTGGGTGATATCGGCGGGGCTGGCCTGCCCGTCGGTCGGCAGCCAGCTGGCGCCGATCAGGTCGGACGTGTCCATCAGGGGCCACATGCGCCGGACCTCGTCCGGACCGATCAGCTGCATCTCCATCCCGAAGCTTTTGGCAGTGGTGGCCAGCCGCCGGTATTCAGTCCAGCGGTCGGGCGTCGTGGCCAGCCGCAGGCAGCCCGTCATCTTCCACCCGGTTTCAAGCCCGGTCTCGGCCGCCAGCCCCTTGTAAAGATCGACCGAATATTTCAGCACCCGCGTCACACCCGCCGAAGAGCGAAGCTGCCCGACCAGCCCCGCCGCGTGCCAGGTCGACCCCGAGGTCAGGCGCCCCTGTTCGATCAAAAGGACATCGGCCCCGTGGTCGCGCGCCAGGTGATAGGCCGTCGAACAGCCGATGATACCGCCGCCGATGACGATGATCTGGGCATGGGTGGGCAGGGTCATTCCGTGATCTTTCCGTAAGCTCTTTGATACTGGTCAAGCGCCCGGTCCAGCCGGGCAAGATAGTCCTGCGCATGGGCATCATAATCGGCCCCGGGTGCTGCAAGGAAAAGGTCCGACACCATGGCCCACATCGCCTCGCGCATCAGCGCGGCGGCTTTCATGGCGGTGAAGCTCTGCAGGACGTCGGGGGATGGTGCATGGCCAAGATAGGTGGTCAGAAGTGTGGCCTCCTGATCCCCGCTCATGCCGGCATTGCCCGCGGCACCGGCAAGATCGAACATGGCGGTGCCGAAGGCCGCATATTCGAAATCGATCAGCCACAGGCGGGTGCCGTCATCCAGGAAGTTGCCGGGCAAAAGGTCGTGATGGCCAAAGACGATCGGCATCGGCTGTTGGGCGGCCTCCAGGGCCGCGTTGACGGACAAGAGCCGCGGCAGGCCCGGCGCAAAGCGGCTGGCGTGATCCGTCAGCCTGCGCGCATAGTCGCGGATCGTGTGAAAGACCCAAAAGATCGCGGGCGCCCCGGAAACATGGGCGGGCATGCGGCTGTGAAAATCGCGCAAGAGCGCCCCGATGCGGGCGGGGCCCGCGCGCATGTCGGCCTCGGTCCAGGTGCGGGCCTTCAGATAGGCGCTGACCAGAACCCCCGGCGCGGAATAAAGAACCTTAGGCGCAAAGCCCGCCGCATGGGCGGCGCGGGCCGCCATAACCTCGCGCGACCGGTCGACATGGTGAAAGGGAAAGTCCTGCCCGAAGCGGACCACATGGCTGCCCGCATCATCCGTCACCTTCCAGCTTTCATTGGACAGGCCGCCCTTCAGCACCTCGGCCCGCAGGCGGCCGGTCCAGCAGGGCAAGGCCGTGATCCGGTCAAGCGACATTCCATCCCCCTGTCGTCAGGATTGGCCGGGTCGCGGGGGAAGTCAACGGGGCGGGCGCCTTTGCACAGGGGGATTCATCGGCGGCGCCCCTGGCGGGGCGCCATTCCTTTCCTCTCGCGGTCCGCGCTTTGCGCGGCTCCGCGAGGGGCGGCCTTCGGCGAGGATATTTGGGCCACAATGAATATATGGCTTTCATTGTGGTCCAAATATCCCGGGGGTGTGATGAGGGGTAAGCAAAGGTCCGGCGGACCTTTGCCCCGAAGAACGCCCGCGCGCGTCGCGCGGGCCGGGCGCAGCCCGACGGGGGCAGAGCCCCCGCGACGCGGGCGGGGCTTGATCAGCCGTCGGCTGTTGCTAGGGTGCGTTTGGCCAGAGGGGGACGGAATGGGCGCTGATGCCGAACTGACAGAACGCAAGGTCCCGACGCACGAGGTTACCTATGCCCAGCTGCGCGACATGGTGCTGACCGGGGGGTTGCAACCCGGACAGGCGGTCACCATCCAGGGGCTGATCCGCGATCTTGGCGCGGGCATGACCCCGGTGCGCGAGGCGATCCGACGCCTGACCGCCGAAGGGGCATTGCAGTTGCATGGCAATCGCCGGGTCTCGGTCCCCCGCCTGACGGCCGCGCTTTTGGACGAGATCGCCTTTGCCAGGCTGACAATCGAACCGAAGCTTGCCGAACTGGCCGCACCCCGTCTGACCGAGGGAACGATTGCCGAACTGGCGCGGCTGGATCAGGCGGTGAATACCGCGATTGCCGCCAGTGCCGTGCCCGACTATCTGAAGGCCAATCACCAGTTCCATTTCACCCTGTACGAAGCCTCGGGTGCTGCCGTCCTGACCGATATTGCCCAATCGCTGTGGCTGCGCTTTGGTCCGTCGCTGCGGGTCGTGTCGGCACGCTATCACCGGCACCGGCTGCCTGACCGCCACAGCGATGCGCTGGAGGCCATGCGCCAGGGCGACGGCCGCGCGTTGGCCCGCGCGATCGAGGCGGACATCGCCCAGGGGGTCGAACTTGTGCGTCAGGCGCAGCAGGCGGGTGAAGTCTGAGCGGTCGGGACAGCATCCCAATAAATTTGATCAAATTTATTGACCCCCGCCCTGCCGCCGCCTATTCTGCCGTCAAAGACCCGTTCGGCACTGGCGATTCCCGCCTGCCCGGGCCGGTACGGCAAAGGCGACCACCATGACCAAGATCACCAATCACCTGCCCACGCGCGAGCTTCAGGCGCTGGACGCGGCCCACCATATGCATCCGTTCAGCGAAAATGCGTCGCTGGCCAGGACCGGCGTCAGGATCATGGTGCAGGGTCAGGGCGTCTGGCTGACCGACAGCGAGGGCCAGCGGATCATCGACGGGATGGCGGGCCTGTGGTGCGTCAATGTCGGCTATGGCCGCAAGGAACTGGGCGAGGTGGCCAAGCGCCAGATGGACGAGCTGGCCTATTACAACACTTTCTTCAAGACCAGCCATGTGCCCGCCATCGCCTTGGCGGCAAAACTTGCGGAACTGGCCCCCGGCGATCTGAACCATGTCTTTTTTGCCGGATCGGGGTCCGAGGCGAATGACACCAATATCCGCGCCGTCCGCCGCTATTGGGATATCAAGGGCCAGCCGGAACGCCGCATCATCATCGGGCGCAAGAACGGCTATCACGGGTCGACCATGGGCGGCGGCTCGCTGGGGGGCATGAAGCCGATCCATGAATGCGGCGGCAAGATCGACGGGATCGTCCATATCGACCAGCCGCACTGGTATGCCGAAGGCGGCGACATGACGCCCGAGGAATTCGGTCTGGCCCGCGCCCGGCAGCTGGAGGAGACGATCCTTCAGATCGGCGCCGACAAGGTCGCGGCCTTTATCGGCGAACCGATTCAGGGCGCTGGCGGCGTGATCGTGCCGCCCGCCACCTACTGGCCGGAAATCCAGCGTATCGTCGACAAATACGGCATCCTGCTGATCGCGGACGAGGTCATCACCGGCTTTGGCCGCACCGGCAACTGGTTCGGCAGCCAGACGTTCGGCATCCGCCCCCATATCATGACCATCGCCAAGGGCCTGTCGTCGGGCTATCAGCCGATCGGCGGGTCGATCATCTGCGATGAGGTGGCCGAGGTTCTGGGCAGCCATGGCGATTTCAACCATGGTTACACCTACAGCGGTCATCCGGTCGCTGCCGCCGTGGCGCTGGAAAACCTGCGGATCATCGAGGAGGAAGGGTTGGTCGAGCATGTGCGCGACGTGGCCCATCCCTATCTGGCCGAGCGCTGGCAGGCCCTGACCGACCATCCTTTGGTCGGCGAGGCCAAGCTGGTGGGTCTGATGGGCTCGATCGCCCTGACGCCCGACAAGGCGAGCCGCGCCAAATTCGCGTCCGAGGCCGGCACCGTCGGCCTGCGCTGCCGCGAGCGCTGCTTTGCCAACAATCTGATCATGCGCCATGTCGGCGACCGGATGATCATCGCGCCGCCGCTGGTCATCCGCCCCGACGAAATCGACGTGCTGATCGCCCGCGCCCGCCTGTCGCTGGACGAATGCTATGCGGGCCTGAAGGCCGACGGGCTGTTGCAGGCCGCCTGAGAGGGTTGAACGCAGCGGTCCTATGGCCGCTGCAACCCCCGCAGATAGTCGGCAATGGCCAAGAGCCGTTCGGGCACCGGCGTTTCCAGCCCGTCGCCCGTGTCGATCATGACCGTGCCGCCGCCCTCCAGCACCGGCCCCATTTCCGGCATGATCGAGGAATGGTCCTTCAGCCGCGTATAGCCGTCGATCGTCGACATGACCTTGACCAGCGGAAAGCGGCCGCCACTCCGCGCCGCGATCCGCGTCAGATCGGCGGGGCGCTTGGGCAGAAGCTTCGCGGTCGGCCCGTCGCCCTTGCCGCTGGTGCCATGGCAGGCCTGACAAAAGTCCTGATAGATCGACTGGCCCGATGGCTCTGGCGGCACCGGCGTGCAGGCAACCACCATCAGCGCCGCAACCAACCCGGCCCCGCCCGCAACTGCAGCATGCCCTGTGCGTTTCATCTGACTGCTCCCTTCGGTTTCAGGCCAGTATGGCCGATGCGAAGGCGGACACCTTGATCCAGGTCAGGCGACAACCCGCCCGTCCCGGAGCCGGACGATCCGGTCCATGCGGCTGGCCAGGTCGTGATTGTGGGTGGCGATCAGCGCCGTCATGCCGGTTTCGCGGACGATCTCCATCAGCATTGCGAACATCTGATCCGAGGTCGCGGGATCAAGGTTGCCGGTCGGCTCGTCCGCCAGCAAAAGCTTCGGCCCGTTGGCCAGCGCCCGGCAAAAGGCGACGCGCTGTTGCTGGCCGCCCGACAAAGCCGTAGGCCGGTCGTCCGCCCGATCCGCCAGCCCGACACGGGACAAAAGCGCCCCTGCCCGCGCCTTTGCCGCCCGGTGCGACACCCCGGCGGCAAGCTGCGGCAGGATGATATTTTCCGCCGCGCTGAATTCCGGCAAAAGGTGGTGAAACTGATAGACAAAGCCCACATCGGCCCGCCGGACGGCGGTGCGCACAGCGTCCTTTGCCCCGCTCATCACCCGCCCGGCAATCGCCACCTGCCCCGCATCGGGCACGTCCAGAAGCCCGGCAATATGCAGAAGCGTCGATTTTCCCGCCCCGGACGGCGCCACAAGTGCCGCCACCTCGCCCGCCGCCAGCGACAGGTCCAGCCCGTCCAGCACCCGAATCTCGCCCGGTGTGCCGCGCTTGTAGGCCTTGGTCACGCCCGAAAGATGCAGCACCGGATCACTCATAGCGCAGCGCCTCGACCGGGTTCATCCGCGCCGCGCGCCGCGCCGGAAAGAGGGTGACGACGAACGACAGGATCAGCGCTAGCCCGACCGAGCGGATCAGGTCCCAGGCCTGAAGTTTCGCGGGCAGGCGGTAGATGCCGCGGATCGATGGGTCCCAGGCGCCGCCGCCCGTCGCCCAGTTCACCGCCGACATGATCGTATCGACATTCCAGGCGATCAGGCAGCCAAGGACGGCGCCGATCAGCGTGCCAAGGATGCCGGTAAAGGCACCGCACAGGAAAAAGACCCGCAGGACCGACCCTTCGCTTAGGCCCATGGTCCGCAGGATTCCGATGTCGCGGCCCTTGTTCTTGACCAGCATCACGAGACCCGAGGTGATGTTCATCGTCGCAATCAGCACGATCAGCGACAGGATGACGAACATGATGTCATCCTCGATCGATAGGGCATTCAGAAAGGCGCCCGAGGCATCGCGCCAGGTCCAGATCACCCGGTCGCCGCCTGCCGTCTGCGCAATGGCCAGACGCATCGCATCGGCCTCTTCGGGGTCGGTCAGGGTCAGCTCGACCTCGTCCGCCGCCCCCTCGCGGTTGAAAAAGCTCTGCGCCTCGGCGAAGGGCATATAGAGCCGGGTCTGGTCGATATCATAGCGCCCGGCCGAAAAGATATAGGTGACAGTATAGCCGTTGACGCGCGGGCTGGTGCCAAAGGCGGTGTGGGTGCCGTTGGGCTGGATCACCTTGACCTGATCGCCGACCATCACCCCCAGATCGCGGGCGATGCCGGAACCGATGGCGATGCCGCCCTCGAAATCCGCGACCGAGCCCTCCGCCTGATCAGAGCTGCCGATGCGGGGGATGGCCTTCAGCTCCTCCAGCGTCACCCCATAGACATCGGCCACGTTCGAACGGTCGCCAAAGGTGATCATCGCCTGACCGCGCACGGCAGGGGCGGCGCGCAGCACGCCCGGCAGCGCTGCCAGACGCGCCGCCACATCCTGATAATCGTCCATTACCCGTGACCGCGCACCTGTCCCGTCAATCTCGGTCGGGTTCAGGACCGTCACATGGGCGTTCGCCCCCAGGATGGTGCCGACGAATTCCGCCCGGAACCCGGCCCGCACCGCCAGTGTGGCAACCAGGGCCATGACCCCCAGCGAGATGCCGATCAGGCTGATCCAGGTCATGACCGATATGCCGCCCTCGGCCCGGCGGGCGCGCAGATAGCGCCAGGCGATCAGGAATTCAAAGGCCGAGAAAGGTCGGGTCGAACCGGGCATGAGAGTTTCCGCTGTGCGTCGGCCCCGGGTCTAGCAGCCCTGCCCGGCAGGGTCCACGCCGGACTTTGCCTCTGCCGACCGCGCCCCTAGACCGTGTGCAGGTAAAGGTCGTAGTCCACGTCCGCGATGGTGCGGGCGACGCGGGCATATTCGGCCTCTTTCACCGCCGTGAAGGTCCGGTGCATGTCCTCGCCCAGCGCCCGGGCCAGGAAATCCGACGCCCTGGCCGCCGCGATCGCCGATCGCCAGTCGCGGGGCATGGCTGCGGCCCCCTCATCCTGATAGCCATTGCCTGTGGTTTCCGGGCCGGGGTCGATCCTGTGCTTCAGCCCGTGGCGGATCGCCGCCAGCACGGTCGCGGCCACCAGATAGGGACTGGCATCGACACCCGCAGGCCGGTGCTCGATCCGCCGCGCCGCGACCGACCCGGCGGGCACCCGCAGCGCCACCGACCGGTTGTTCACCCCCCAGTTGGTCGAGACCGGCGCATAGGACTGGTTTGCAAACCGCCGCCAGCTGTTGGCATGGGGGGCAAAGACCAGCATCGATTCCGCCATGGTTGCCCGCATCCCCCCCAAAGCATTGAGCAGGGTCGGGTTCCACTGGCCTTCCTTTTCCTCGGCAAAAAGGTTGCATCCCCTGTCATCGCAGAGCGAGACATGGAAATGCATCCCCGACCCGGCATAGCGCTCGATCGGCTTGGCCATGAAACAGGCCGTCACCCCGAATTGCCGCGCTGTCAGCCGCACGATCCGTTTCAGCCGCGCCAGATCGTCGGCGGCCTGCATCACGTCGGTGCGGTACTGCAGCGTCAGTTCGTACTGGCCCGGCGCATATTCGGAAATCACCGTCTCGGCCCTTATCCCCGCCGCCCGCGCCCCCGCATAGATCGCCGAAAAGAGCGGCTCCATCCCATGAAGATGATCGACCGAATAGACCTCGGTCTTGTCCGACCGCCGCCCGTCAAGCACCGCGCGGGCCGGCTGCACCCGGCCGTCCGCGTCGCGGTCATTGGCCAGAAGGAAAAACTCCAGCTCGAACGCCGCTGCCGGGAAAAGCCCTTCGCCCGCCATCGCCTGTACCTGCCGGGCCAGCGCATGGCGGGGGTCCGAACTCATCGGCGCTCCGTCCAGCGTATAGAGCGACAGGAAGACCTCTCCCCGTGGCGGATTGGTGCCATGGATCGGCACCAAAGTCCCCGGCACCGGCCAAGCGCGCAGATCGCCGTCGCCCTGATCCCAGATCAGGCCGGTTTCATGCACATCCTCGCCACAGATATCCAGACCAAGGATCGAGATCGGCATATGCCGCCCGGACTGGTAGATCGGCAAAAGCTCGTGCCTGCGGATGATCTTGCCGCGCCCGATGCCGTTGCAATCATGCAAAACGATGTCAAAGGCCTCGATCTCGGGATGGGCGGCCAGAAAGGCTTCGGCCTCTGCCGGGGTGGCGCCCGAGGGACAGGTGGTCATTGGAACAGCTCCGCAAGAATGGCGTCAAAGGCGGCGATGAGCCGGTCGATCTGGTCGATACCCGTGGCAGGGCTGACCAGCATCATATTGTGAAAGGGTGCAATCAGGCAGCCCCGGTTGACCAGCGCCGCATGGATCGCGGCCTCCAGCGCCGGTTTGTGGGCGGCATAACTTTCGCTGCCATTGCGCAAGGGGGTCGGGTGGCAGATGAATTCCACCCGCGCGCCGACCCGCACCACATGCCAAGGCGCGCCATGGCGGCGGATCGCGGCGGCCAGCCCCGCCTCCAGCCGCGCGGCGCCCTGCTCCATGCGGGCATAATTTTCCGCCGTCATCACCTTTGCCAGGCAGGCGCGCATGGCGGCGAACTGCAGGGGATTGGCCGACAGGGTCGTGCCAATTCCGGAAAAGCCCGCTGGCCGCGCGGCATCATAGGCGCCAAACCGCTCCGCGACCTTTTCCGACATTCCCCAGACCGCGGCCGGCAGTCCACCCGCCACTGGCTTGCCCAAAACGAACATGTCAGGCTCCAGCCCATGGGTACGGGTATAGCCGCCAAGGCCAGAGGAAATCGTATGGGTTTCGTCGATAATCAACAGCGCGCCATGCTGGCGGGTCAGCGCCCTCAGCCCGTCATGAAAGCCCGGTTCGGGCAGAACCATGCAACTGTTGGTCATCACCGGCTCGGTCAGCACCGCCGCCACATCGCCCGTCTCCAGCGCGGCCCTGACCCCGTCCAGATCGTTGAACTCGGCCACAAGCGATGTGGTGGACAGATCCACCACCTGCCCCACCAGACCGGGACGCGGCAGCGTACGCCCACCCTCGGCCCGGACCAGAGCGTCGTCCACCGCCCCGTGATAGCAGGCGGCAAAGACCAGAACCTTGGGCCGCCCGGTCACGGCGCGGGCGACGCGCAGGGCAAAGCGGTTGGCGTCGGACGCTGTCGTGGCGATCTGCCAGCGAAAGGCGCCGAAGGTCCGGGTCAGCAAATCGCCCACCGCCAGCGCATCCTCGGTCGGCAGCATATAGGTCAGGCCGCGCCCCGCCTGCGCGGCAATCGCCCGGGCGACAGGTTCCGGCGAATGGCCGAACATCGACCCGGTATCGCCCAGGCAAAAGTCGTCCAGCCCATTGCCGTCGATGTCGGTCAGCCGCGCGCCCTGCGCCTCGGCTACCAGCATCGGAAAGGGCTGCGGCCAGTCCTTCATCCAAAGCATCGGCACCTGGCCCAGAAAGCCCGAGGCCCCGGCCCGCAGCGCCGCCTGAGTTTCGGGGCGCCGGGAAGAATAGAGTGCGGCTTCGCGCGCCGACAGCGCCGCGATACGGTCGGCGGGCACCCCGCCAATGAATGTCGAAAGATCAGTCATGATAACCTGCTGAACGAAAGCTGAAAAGGCCCCGAAGCGGGGCAGCGATCAGGTTCGGGCGGGTGGTGCAGGCAGGCCAAACCGCATCCGGCCAAAGGCAAGGCAGGCATTGAAACAGGGGGGCTGCGGGCACGTCATAATTTGATCATAACATGCAGAAACGCGTTCAGCCAGCCCCGGAGCAGGTCGACCCTGCGGATGATCCTGCGCCCCGCGCGCCATTGTTTCCCGCCCCTTTCCGGTTTCCCGTCCCAGGCGGGCAAAAAGCGGAAACCCTTCGCGAATCCCTTCACAGCCGCTAAGATCGAACGATCCCGCCCACATTTCGGGCAATCGACAGACCGGCCCCGCCGGACATTCTTGTAACCAGTATTTGATCCGCACCCGGTTGGGCGCGAAAGGAATTCGAATGAACATCTTCACGAACCTGACCAGCGACAGCCGTGGCGCGCCGGGCCTGCCTGTTGGCAGTACCGCTCCTGCGCCCGCCACCGAGATCGGCCGCATCTGGAACCTGCCGGGCCTGTGCTGGAACGCCTCGGTGATGACCTCGTTCGGGGCGCTGCCTGCCCAGGTCCTGCGGCTCCATGATCCTTTGCGCCTGTCGGACGGCAATGTCGCGCGCATCGCCTGGGTCGACAAGATCCAGCTGGACGAAGATTTCCTGGCCGCCTTCCCCGACGCCCAGCCGGTGATGATCCGCGCGGGCGCGCTTGGCCCGGGCCTGCCCGCCCAGGATACGCTGGTCTCGCCGCATCAGCAGATCGCCTTTGCCGGCCCCGGCATGGCGACCAGCGTCAAACTGGCGCGTGACCTTCTGGACCGGCCCGGCATCCTGCGGCAGGTCCAGACGATGGTCACCTATCACCTGTTCCATTGCGGCAAACCGGCGACCATTCTGGTCGACGGCATGACACTTCACACCACGCCCTGACCCACCCCGGGCAGCGCGCACATTTCGGACCGCACCAGGAACCGCCGCTCACGCGCATTGTCCAGACTGAACATGCCGCCCCGCCCCGGGACGGCATCGATGATCAGGTCGGTATGTTTCCAGACCTCATATTGCGCCCCCGAGATGTAGAAGGCCGCGCCGCCGATCTCGCCCAGCTTCACGTCGCGCTCGCCCAGACGAAAGCCGCCCAACGGATAGCACATGGGCGAGGACCCGTCGCAGCAGCCGCCCGACTGATGAAACAGGACCGGCCCATGATCGGCGACGATCTCGGCAATCAGCCGCAACGCCTCGGGGGTCGCAGACACACCGCCCATCTTTTCCCCTTCTTCTCTTTTCAAATATCCTCGGGGGGTGCGGGGGGCAGACAGCCCCCCGCTTGCTTTCCTGACTGGGGGGCAGACAGCCCCCCGCCTCGCTTCAGAAAAAGCCCAGCTTCTTCGGGCTATAGCTGACCAGCATGTTCTTGGTCTGCTGATAATGGTCCAGCATCATCTTGTGCGTCTCGCGCCCGATGCCGGATTGCTTGTAGCCGCCAAAGGCCGCATGGGCCGGATAGGCGTGATAGCAGTTGGTCCAGACCCGGCCCGCCTTGATCGCCCGGCCAAAGCGATAAAGCACATTGGCTTCGCGGCTCCAGATACCTGCGCCCAGACCGTAAAGCGTGTCATTGGCGATCGACAAAGCCTCGTCATGATCCTTGAAGGTCGTGACAGATACAACCGGGCCGAAGATTTCCTCCTGGAAGACCCGCATCCTGTTATGGCCGCGCAGCACGGTCGGCTGGATGTAGTAACCGCCCGCCAGATCGCCGGCCATGCTGGCCTCGGCTCCGCCGGTCAGCACCTCGGCGCCTTCCTTGCGGCCGATGTCGAAGTAGCTGAGGATCTTTTCCTTCTGTTCGCTTGACGCCTGCGCCCCGATCATGGTCGCCCCGTCACGCGGATCGCCCTGTACGATGGCGCGCACCCGCTTCAGGGCCCGATCCATGAACTTGTCATAAATCTTCTCGTGCACCAGCGCGCGCGACGGGCAGGTGCAGACCTCGCCCTGATTGAGAGCGAACATCACGAACCCTTCGACGGCCTTGTCAAAGAAATCGTCATCCTCGCGCGTCACATCCTCGAAAAAGACGTTGGGCGACTTGCCCCCCAGTTCCAGCGTGACCGGGATCAGGTTTTCGCTGGCATATTGCATGATCAGCCGCCCGGTCGTCGTCTCGCCGGTAAAGGCGATCTTGGCGATCCGGTTCGACGAGGCCAGCGGCTTGCCCGCCTCCAGCCCGAACCCGTTGACCACATTGAGGACACCGGGCGGCAGAAGATCACCGATCATCTCGGCCCAGAGCATGATGGTCGCGGGCGTCTGTTCGGCGGGTTTCAGCACCACGCAATTGCCGGCGGCCAGCGCAGGCGCCAGTTTCCAGGCGGCCATCAGCAGCGGGAAGTTCCAGGGGATGATCTGGCCGACCACACCCAGGGGTTCGTGGAAATGATAGGCGACCGTGTCATGATCGAGTTCCGACAGGCTTCCTTCCTGCGCCCGGACGCAACCCGCGAAATAGCGGAAATGGTCGATGGCCAGCGGAATGTCGGCGGCGCGGGTTTCGCGGATCGGCTTGCCGTTGTCCCAGCATTCGGCAACGGCCAGCAGTTCGGCATTATCCTCCATCCGCTGGGCGATCTTCATCAGGATGTTCGACCGTTCGGCAGGCGCGGTCTGGCCCCAGCTATCCTTGGCCTTGTGCGCCGCATCCAGCGCCGCCTCGATGTCGGACGCATCCGACCGCGCGATCTCGCCAATCGCCTTGCCGGTCAAAGGCGTCGTATTAGTGAAATAGCGCCCGGCCTTTGGCGGCACAAAGGCGCCGCCGATGAAATTGTCATAGCGCCCGGCAAAGGGGCAGGTCATGACGCCCTTGAATTCGGCCATCATATCTTTCGGCATGTCGTCCTCCCATCATCGGGCGCCTCCTGCGCCCTGATGGGGGAAGTCTGCGGGCTTTCGGGCCAGGCTGCCTAGCCGGGGGCGGACCGGCGACCCCGGCCAGCGTCTCGGACCCGAGACAGGAGGTGCCTTAGAATTGCAGCCCCAGCGCATGGGCGCGGCGGTAAAAGGTCGCGCGCCCGATGCCAAGGTCGCGGGCGGCAGCGGCGACATTGCCGTTCCGCCGGGCCAGCGCCCGGGCCATTTCGGCCCGTGCCGCCGCATCCAGCCCCGAAGGGCCGCCCCCGCCCAGAATGTCGCCCGCCGGGGTCTGTCCGATCATCCGCGCCTCGATGCCCAGATGGCGGCGGGCGGCGCGGGTGGCGCCCACCACCAGATCGTCACGGTCGATGGCCAAAAGCATCACGCCCTGCGGCGCCCCCTCGCCCGCGCCCGCCGACAGGATGCGCGCACCCGGATAAAAGGCGCGGAACAGATCCGCCTCGACCCTTTGTGCCGCATCCTGCACGGTCAGTGCCACCAGCCGGGCATAGGCCTCGTTCACATCGGCCCGGGCGGACGATACGTCAATCACCCCGGCCAGATCGCCCTCGGGGCCAAAGACCGGGCTGCCCATGCAGGTCAGGCCGATGTTCGGCGTGCGGAAATGCTGCTCGCGGTAGACGACCACCGGCCGCGCCTCGGCCAGCGCCGTGCCGATGCCATTGGTGCCCTCGGCCCCCTCGCTCCAGTCCGCGCCGGGGGCAAGGCCCGCACCGTGGAAATAGTCGGCATCCGCAGGCCGCACCCGTTCGTCCAGCACATGGCCCCGCGCATCGGTCAACAGGACCGAACAGCCGGCATCCAGCGCCACCCGCGCCAGCCGTTCCAGCACCGGCACCGCGACCGAGATCAGCAGCCCGTTCTCCTCGCGGCTTTCGCGCAGGATACGGGCGTCAGGCCGGTCGCGCACCGGCACCTGTTCGGGATCGATCTTGTGGTGCAACAGGGATCGCCGCCACGAGGCGACAACGCCCGACCGGCCCAGGGACTGATCGCAGTCAACAGCCTGACGCACCGCATCTGCATGCGCGGCAGGTCGGCCACGGCTGGCACCGCCCATGATCATGCAAAGCCTCCCGTCTTTGCGATGTCGCGCGTCAGCCTGCGACCCCTCCGCCGACAAAGCAACGGGAAATTACGGCCGCCCGGTTATTCTGTCTCGGAAGTGAGACGGTTTTCGTCGCCTTCGCGCAATCCGCGGAACCCGGTCGCCACAACGAACTTCTCTGAACTGTCCTTGCGACTCGCGGGCGGCTTGACATTGACGACCTTGGTGAAGGCCCGCTTCAGGATCGCCTGAAGCTCGTTTTCCGCGCCGCCCGCCAGTACCTTGGCGACAAAGGTCCCGCCCTCCTCCAGCACGTCAAAGGCGAAATAGGCCGCCGCCTCGCAAAGCGCGATGATCCGCAGATGGTCTGTGCCCTTGTGCCCGGATGCCGAGGGCGCCATGTCCGACATGACCACATCGGCCCGACCGCCCAGCCAGCCCTTGACCAGTTCGTCAGCGCCATCGGACAGGAAATCAAGCTGATGAATTTCCGCCCCGGCAATCGGCTCGACTTCCTGCAGGTCGACGCCGATGATGCGGCCGATCCTTTTGCCCGACTTCTCGCCCAGCGCATTGACGCGCGGCACCGCGACCTGACACCAGCCCCCCGGCGCACAGCCCAGGTCCACAACCCGCGCCCCCGGCACCAGGAAGCGGTACTTGTCATCCAGTTCCAGAATCTTGTAGGCCGCCCGCCCCCGGAAGCCGTCCTTTTTGGCCTGCACGACATAGGGGTCGTTCAGCTGCCGTTCCAGCCACAGGGTCGACGAAAGCTTCCGCCCCTTGGCGGTTTTGACCCGCACCTTCAACTCGCGCTGACCGCGCCCCGATGTATTTCCCGACGGTGTCTTTGCCATGGCGCGCGGGCCTCCTACCCCCGCCCCATAGCTCAGGCGCGGGTCCGGCGCAATCTGACGCCCCTGATCGGCCGCCCTTTCATTGTGGCCCAAATATCCCCGCCGGAGGCAGCCCGAGCGGAGCCGTGCAAAGCACGGGGCCGCGAGACAAAAGGAATGGCGCCCCGTCAGGGGCGCCGCAATTGGACTGACGGTCAGCCCTGCCCCTCGTCCCGCCCGCGCAGCAAGGCGCCAAGGCCGGCAAAGGGCTTTCGCACCTCGTCACCCAAGGGCTCTGCGCCCTCGGGGGCGGCCTCGAACCCGTCGAACGCGGCGTCACCCGCGCGGGGATAGGGCGGCAGGGACAGGGACAGGGCTTCGGTCAGGACCAACCCGAGGTCGATCACCTCGGGCAGGGGTTCGGACGAATCGTCCTCTGGCATCTCGCTTTCTTCGGCCTCCGGTTCGCTCCAGTCGGCCAGATAGCGGCGGATGACCTTTTCGCTGATCCGGGCGGGCACCGGCGCCAGCGTGACGATGCAGGCCTGGACCACATCGGCCTCCAGCGCCGCCTCCAGCACGAAATCCTGACGCCCGGCGGGCCGCAGTTCACCCGAAAACCGCAAGGCGGGCAGGTCGATCAGGCCCAGGGCCCCGGCCAGAACCGTCCGCGCAGCCTGATCGGGCTGCAGGGTGAAGCGCGTCGGCTTGCGCTGCGACAGGCCTGCCGTGCGCAGGGGGTGGGACAGGGGAAGATCGTCGCTCATCGCCATTCCGGACCAGGGTTGGCGGGGGCGGGGCCGTTTCGGTCCTTGCCGCGCCTCCCCGCCATGTTGTAAGCGGGATAGAAGGCTTCAGCCGCAAAGGCAAGCTTCGGCAACGGGTGAGGGCAGACGTGGGTTTCGGCTGGCAAGGCAAGGGGGCGCGGTTCGCGTTCGCCGCCCTTATGATGGTGGCCCTGTCCGGCTGCCAGCCTCTCTATCGCAATCACGGCTATGTGCCGCTGGACGCCGATCTGGCAGAGATCGAGGTTGGCACCTCGACCACCGAGGATGTGGCGCTGGCCATCGGCCGCCCCTCCTCGATCGGGGTCCTGACCGGGTCGGGCTGGTATTATGTCGGCTCGCGCTTCAAGCAGATGGGCATCCGCGCCCCGCAGGAAATCGACCGTCAGGTCGTTGCGGTCACGTTTGACGATCAGGGCGTGGTCGAGAATGTCGAGCGGTTCGGTCTGAAGGACGGCCAGGTCATCGCCATTTCCCGGCGCGTGACCGACAGCAACGTCAAGGGCCTTGGCTTCCTGCGCCAGCTTCTGGGCAATATCGGCAACTTCACTGCCGCAGATGTGGTCGGCGGCGGCGAGTGACGCCCGCCTGCCCCTGAACGGGCATGTGGGCCGCTGGCAGATCGCCGACCTGCCAGAGCCGTCTGCCGCGATCCTGAAGCTGCGCGCCCGACAGTTCGGGCCCGGCGGCGCAGAGGACGATCATGACCCCCTTTTCAGGCATGTGCTCATTTCGTCTGCGGCAGACGGCGTCGCCACCTGCAGCTTTCGCTATCGCACGACCGACGGGGCCGGGGCGCTCAGCGGCTACACGGCGGGATTCTATGACCTTTCCCCGCTTGCCCGGCGCTTTCCCCTGCTGACCGAGGTCGGGCGCCTGTGCCTGACCCGCCCCGATCCGGGACTGATGCGGCTGGTGCTGGCCTGCCTGACGCAGGTCGTGACCCGCAGCGGCAGCCGGTGCCTCTTTGGCTGTGCATCCTTGCCGGGCGCCGACCCGGACCGGCATGGCGACATATTCCGGGCGATGCGCGCCACCCATGCCCTGCCCGGGGACTGGGCGCCCCGCGCCCTGACCCATGCCCCCCTGCCGCACAGGTCGGGCGGGGGGGGAATCGTACCGCCGATGCTGGGCGCCTATCTGTCGATGGGGGCGGGCGTCGGGCCGGACATGGTGGCCGATCGGGTGCTGGACACCTGCCATGTGCTGGCGGCGCTGGATGTGAGCCGGGTGCCCGCGCCCCGGGCCCGCGCCCTGATCCGCCTTGCCGGGCTGATCAGATAACGGCCTGGAATGGGACCGGCTGCCTTACGCCTCTCCCGCCAGTTTGCGGATGCGCGCGATCATCGCCCGCACGCCGTTTGACCGCTGCGCCGACAGGTGATCCTCCAGCCCCAGCCGCCTGAGTTCCGCCGCTGCGTCGACCGCCAGAACCTCGGCCGCCGTCAGGCCGGAATACAGCGCATGCAGGACCGCGATCAGCCCGCGCACGATCATCGCATCGCTTTCGCCGTGAAAGTCGAACCGCGCGCCCGGCCCCTGCCCGGTGATCCGCGGCAACAGCCAGACCTGGCTAGCACAACCGTCCACCTTGATCGCCGGAACCCGCAGCGCCGGGTCCAGGGGCGGCATGGCACGGCCGAGGTCGATCAGATGGCGGTAGCGGTCTTCCCAGTCTTCCAGGAAGTCGAAGGTCTCGGCAATCTCTTCGAAAGCGGGGCTGGCCATCCGTTTCTCCTTTGTGCTTTCACCTAGTCACAATGGCGGCCAAGGTCCAGCCGCCATCCCCTTTTCAGCCGTCCACGAATGGGCTAGGCAGGGGGGCAAGGGAATGGGAGCTGCCGATGAACCGCCGTGCCATGTTGATGACCTTGGCTGGCCTGCCGCTTGCTGCTGCAGGCTGTGGCCGGATCCGGCAAAGCCGCCTGAACCCGTTCAACTGGTTCGGCCGCAGACGCCGCAACGAGACGACAGCCACCACCACGCCGGGCGAGGCCGCGGACGGTCGGGTTCTGGTCGCTGAAGTGACCGACCTGACGATCGAAGAGGTGCCCGGCGGCGCGCTGATCCGCGCGACCGGCCTGCCGCCGACCCAAGGCTGGTGGAAGGCCGACCTCAAGTCGGAAAACCACGGGCGGCCCGACGAAAACGGTGTGCTGACCTATCGGTTTCTGGTCTATCCGCCGCCCTTGCCGACGCCAGTGTCGGCACCCCGGTCGCGGGATATCACCGTTGCCGTCTATATTTCGGATATCCGCCTGGAGGGCGTGGCCGAAATCGTCGTGCAAGGTCAGTCAAACAGCCTGTCCAGCCGTCGCTAAAGGCGCAGCACCGGTCAGGCCGGAACCACCCGCACGGACTGGCCGATCGCCGACAGCGCAATCTCGCCCCGGCAAAGACGCAGCGCATCCTGGCCAAAAACCTCGTCGCGCCAGCCATGCAGGCAGGGCACATCGCGCTGCCCCGCCGCCAGCGCATCCAGTTCTGCCGAGGCGGCAATCAGCTTTGGCGCCACGCCGGTTTCTTCGGACTTGGCCTTCAGAAGAACCCGCAGAAGATCGGCCAGCGCGGTATTGACCTGAAGCTGGTCGCGCGACTGGTCAATCTTGGGAAAATCCTCGGGCTTGGCCTCCAGCCCGGCGCGCACGGCGGCCAGGATGCCTTCGACGATATCGGCCTTGCGCCCCTCGCGCATCAAAAGGCGCGAACGGCTGAGTTCCTCGACATTTGTCGGACGGGTCGAGGCGAGTTCCAGAAGCGCGTCATCCTTGAAGATGCGCGAACGCGGCACATCGCGGGTCTGGGCATAATCCTCGCGAAAGCGCGCCAGTTCGCGCACCAGGGCCAGGAACCGGCCCGAGGTGGTGCGGGTCTTGACCCGTTCCCAGGCGTCCGCCGGCCGCGTAACATAGGTTTCGGGGTCCAGAAGGATCGCCAGTTCCTCGGCCACCCATTTCTGACGGCCGGTCTTGTCCAGTTCACGCGCCAGATGTTCATAGATCACCCGCAAATGGGTGACATCGGCCAGGGCATAGGTCAGCTGCGCATCCGACAAGGGCCGCCGCGACCAGTCGGTAAAGCGCGAGCTTTTGTCCAGCGTCTGGCGGGCGATCTTTTTCACCAGCGTCTCATAGCCGACCTGTTCGCCAAAGCCGCAGACCATGGCCGCGACCTGCGTATCGAACAGGGGCGTCGGAAAGACATTGCCTTCGACAAAGAAGATTTCCAGATCCTGGCGGGCAGCGTGAAACACCTTGACCGTCGCCTGATGGCGAAAAAGATCGTAAAGCGGTTCCAGCGACAGGCCATTGGCCAAAGGATCAACCAGAACCGCCTGCCCGTCCTTGCCGGGCAGCGCCATCTGGATCAGGCACAGTTTTGAATAATAGGTCCGTTCCCTCAGGAACTCTGTATCGACCGTCACATAGGGCTGGGCCTTGGCATCGTCACAGAAACGGGCAAGCGCATCGGTCGTGGTAATCGTCAGCATTACAGTCCTATCCGGTCGCGGGGTCATCCCGCCGTCTGGTGGTGATAGGCGAGAGATTGCCGAAAGGAAAGCCGTAGCGCCCCGGACAGGCTTGACTGTTGCCTAACTGTCGTAGGTGGCAGGCGATCATGCCGATTATCTTGTGGCCGGGTCACAGCCAGACCGGCTGGTCGTCCCCCGCCGCAAAGCGCCGCAGGACGGCGGGGTAAAGCCGATGCTCCTGCACCAGAACCCGCGCGGCCAGATCCTGTTCGCTGTCGCCGGGCAGAACCGGCACCCGCGCCTGCCCCAGGATCGGGCCATCGTCCAGAACCGGCGTCACCTGATGCACGGTGCAGCCCGCCTCGGCGTCCCCGGCCGCAATGGCGCGGGCGTGGGTGTGCAGGCCGGGATATTTCGGCAAAAGCGACGGATGGATGTTCAGCATCCGGCCCTGAAAGCGGCCGACAAAATCCGGCGTCAGGATGCGCATGAAGCCCGCAAGGCACAGGATATCGGGGTCTGCCGCCAGAAGGGGCGCCAGCAGTGCCTGTTCAAAACCTGCGCGATCCTTGCCAAAGGGGCGGTGATCGACAAAGGCCACGGGCACGCCCAGCGCCGCTGCCCGCTGCAGCCCGGCCGCCGCCGGATCGTTCGAGGCGACAAGCACCGGCCGGGCCGGATGATCGCCCACCATCGACCGGACCAGGGCCAGCATGTTCGAGCCACCCCCTGAAATCAGGATGGCGACCCGCTTCACAGCAGACGGCCCCGGTAGACGACCCCCTGCCCCTTGACCAGGCGGCCCAGGGGCACAACCGTTTCGCCCATGCCGGTCATGAGTGCCGCCAGCGCATCAGCCCGGTCGGGCGCCACGACCAGCATCATGCCGATGCCGCAGTTGAAGGTTTTCAGAAGCTCCGGCTCGCTCATCCCCGCCACCGTCGCCAGCCAGCGGAAAACCGGCGGCAGGGTCCAGGCCGACAGGTCGATCTCGCAGGCCAGCCCGTCTGGGATGACGCGCGGCGGGTTTTCGGTCAGACCGCCGCCGGTGATATGGGCCAGGCCATGCACGCCCCCGGCGCGGATCGCCGCCAGCGCCTGTTTGACGTAAAGCCGCGTCGGCGCCAGAAGTGCCGCCCCCAGCGTGCCCCCGCCAAAGGGCGAGGCCGCATCCCATCCCAGGCCCGAGAGTTCGACCACCTTGCGCACAAAGGAATAGCCGTTCGAATGGACACCGTTCGACCCCAGCCCCAGAAGCACGTCGCCTTCGGCCACGCCCTTGGGCAGGTCGGTACCGCGTTCCATCGCGCCGACGGCAAAACCCGCCAGATCGAAGTCGCCCTTGTGATACATGCCCGGCATTTCCGCCGTCTCGCCGCCGATCAGCGCGCAGCCGGACTGGACGCAGCCTTCGGCAATGCCTTCGATGATCCGCTGGGCCTGATCGACCTCCAGCTTGCCTGTGGCGAAATAATCCAGGAAAAACAGGGGCTCCGCCCCCTGGCAAACCAGATCGTTCACGCACATGGCGACCAGATCGATGCCGATCGTATCCACGTTGCCGGTGTCGATGGCGATGCGCAGCTTGGTGCCGACCCCGTCGGTTGCCGCCACCAGAACCGGGTCGGCATAACCCGCGCCCTTCAGGTCAAAAAGCGCGCCGAACCCGCCCAGGCCCGCCACCGTCCCGGGCCGGTTGGTCCGCTTGGCCGCGGGCTTGATCCGTTCGACCAGCGCATTACCTGCATCAATATCGACGCCCGCATCCGCATAGGTCAGACCGTTCTTCGCAGCGCTCATCATGATCCCCCGGACCTTGGGTTGTGGCTGGGCTGGCCTTAGGACAAAGTGCGGCAAATGAAAAGACCTCTGACCATGCCCCGCGACCGTGCAGTCCCTGCTGTCTCGGTCATCGTCCCGATCTATCGGGTCGAGGCCTATGTCGGCGACTGCATCCGCTCGCTTGCTGCCCAGAGCTTTCGCGACTTCGAGGTGATCCTGGTCAATGACGCCTCGCCCGACCACAGCCTGGGCGTGGCGCTGGCCGAGGCGCCGGGCCTGCCCGCCTGCCGGGTGATCGACCTGCCGGTGAACGGCGGGCTGGGCCGCGCCCGCAACGCAGGCATCGACGCGGCGCGCGGGCGCTACCTGATGTTTCTGGACAGCGACGACTGGCTGGACCCCGATGCGCTTGCCCGGATCACCGCCCGCGCCGATGCGGTTCAGGCCGATGTGGTGATCTTCGACTTTGTCCGCGCCTATCCAGATGGGCGCCGGGTCCGGGTCGAGGAGCGGGGGCCCTATGCGGCGGCAGGGCTGCCGGTGTTCGACCCGATGGACCAGCCGTCATCCCTGCAGATATTCAACCTGGCACAGATCCGCGCCTGCCGCGCCGGTTTTGTCCGCGACCTTGGCCTGCGTTTCACCCCCGATGTGATCTACGAGGATATCGACTGGACCTTTCGTCTGATGACCGCAGCCCGCCGCGCGGCGATCATCGACGCGCCACTTTATATCTACCGCGCCGAGCGGCCCGGATCGATCCTGAACACGCCGGGGCGGCAGCATTTCGACATCATCGGCCAATGCGCGCGGGTCTTTGACGCCCTGCCCAAGGACTGCCCCGCGCCGGTCTTTCAGGCCATCTATGGCTATCTGATCAACTCGGTCTTTTTCGTGCTCATGGCCAGCCCCCGCGTCCCCGCCGCCGACCGCGCCGCGTTTTTCGCCAAGGCCGGTTCCGTCTTTGCCCGCGCCCGGGCCGACCGCGAAGCGGGGCGCGATATGGCCGTCACATTCATGGACCGCGGCTGGTTCGAGACGGCGCTGATCACCGGCGACCTTGCAGGGGCGATTGCCCTTTATGAACAGCGCTTCGGCAAAGTGCCGGGCTGACCCGGACAGGGCAATTGCATTTGACCTTTATGCGCCCCGCGCCCCGGACTTGATCCGGGGGCCTCTGCCGGGCCAAGAGGCCCCGGATCAAGTCCGGGGCGCGATGTCGGGGCGAAACACGGGCGCAAGATAGGGGACGTGGCCCGGTCCGAGCGCGGGAGCGACCAAATGCGGGTAGCCCTGCTGACCCGCGCCCCCCGCTTGACCTGGCCCTGCGAACCACCTACCGATGGCCGCGGCCGGGCCTGTAGCTCAATGGTCAGAGCAGGGCGCTCATAACGCCTTGGTTGG
>CAZKJZ010000010.1:0-39060 GCA_964553145.1 uncultured Frigidibacter sp.
CCCCGGCGGTACTGGGCGACGGCAGCGCCGATGCGGCGCTGGACCCCGACGGGCCTGGCAGCCTGCTGATCGTGCGCCAGGAAGGCGTCGAGGCCGACGGGCTGAGCCGCTTGTCACTGGGGGCGACCGCCCTTTACCTGCCCGCCATCGCCATCGCCATCGCCATCGCCACCCCGCCGGGCCAGGAGCTGCGGCTTCTGGTCCGGGCCCGCGACGTGATGATCGCCCGCGCCCGGCCCGAGGGGCTGAGCGCCCTGAACATCCTGCCCGCCCTTGTCACCGGCATCGCACCGGCGGGCCCGGGCCAAAGCGATGTGCATCTTGCGGTGGCAGGTCAGGCCCTGCGCGCGCGGATCACGACCCGTTCAGTCGCCGCGCTGGCGCTGGCGCCGGGGGTGGAGTGTCATGCGATCCTGAAATCAGTTGCGCTGGCGCAAGGCGCGGCGCGGTCCAAAGATCCGGCCTGACGTCGGGGTCAATGGTAGGCACCCGGCTCGGCATTCGCCCCCAACCCCCGAAAGACAAGGCCCGCCAGAGGGGCGGGCCTGATCTTATTCCTCTGGCATGCTCGCCGGTGGCTCGGCCGGGGCCGCGTCGGCTCCGGCCTCGGGCCGCTCCGCCTGCGGTTTTCTTGGCCCGCGCGGGCCGCGGTCGCGGCGTTCGCCCTTGGCTTCACCCCGGGGTTCGGCCTGCGCCGGACGCTCGGCCCGGTCGCGACGGTCGCGACGGGGACGGTCTTCCGGCTGTCCGGCCCCCAGAAAATCGGGAACCTGACCGTCAAAGGCGGCGGGCTGCGGGGCGTGATACATTTCAGGTGTCTCGACCAGACCCGACCCTTCATCGTCGCTGCGCACATCGCCCAGGGGCGCGAAATCGGGCTGGTCGTCATCCTCGTCCCGCGCCGGGCGCTGGTCATAGCGTTCGCCGCCCGGATGGCCGTTGCCGTTCTGGCCGTTTTGCTGGCGCAACTCCTGATCACGCGCCAGCTCGCGCTGCGCCTCGCCCAGAAGCCGGGTGTAATGTTCGGCATGCTGCAGGAAGGCCTGTTCGGCCACCCTGTCGTTGGACAGCTGCGCATCGCGCGCCAGCGCCAGATATTTGTCGATGATCTGCTGCGGCGTGCCGCGCACCTTGCCCTCGGGCCCGGAACTGTCAAAGACCCGGTTGATGATATTGCCAAGGGAACGCTGCCGGTTGGCCTTGTTCCGCGAACGGGATTTAGAGGATCGCATGGGCTCTCGTTTGTTCGTGCCTGCTGGCCTGCTGGAACCACCCGAACCGCCACCCGGCGCCCGAGGGCAAAGACCGGAGGGTTACACTGTCGGGCAAACCGCGCGGTGGAAATAATCACGTCCGCGTTGAATGTCTGTTCGCATGGCACCCGGCCGCTGGCAAGGGCTTTCTTGCCCGAAAGGCCGGGCAGGCGCGTAATTTTATGCCAAATGTGCTTCTGTTTCCCCGATGTGGCGCGGATTGGGCCCATGGCCCCCTAAACGGCGCCGCATCCGTCGGAATCGCCGGTGCGGGTTGCCACGACCACCCGGTCGCGCCCATCAAAATCGGGCAGGGTGACAATGCCGCCAAACCCCTGTGCCGCCAGCAAGTCCGCCACCGCCCCGGCCTGCGTCGGCCCGATTTCCAGCACAAGGCGCCCGCCCGCCATCAGCCGTGCCCCTGCCCCGCGCGCGATGGCGCGGTAAGCCCCGAGCCCGTCGCCGCCCGGGGTCAGGGCCAGATGCGGCTCCCAGTTGCGCACATCGGGCGACAGGGACGCCATCTCGTCCGCCGCGATATAGGGCGGGTTCGCGGTGATCAGATCAAATCTCCCCTCGACAGAAGCGAACCAGTCCGACTGAAGAAACCGGGCCCGCCCCTGCAGTCCCAAAGCCTGCGCATTGCCTTCGGCCACGGCCAAGGCCGCGGGCGACAGGTCGATCCCCAGTCCCGTCGCCACGGGCATGGCATGCAGGCACGACAGAAGGATGCAGCCCGACCCGGTGCCAAGGTCCAGCATCCGGGCAAAGGGCTGCCGCAGCGCCGCCTGAACCAATATTTCGGTTTCGGGGCGCGGGTCGAGAACGTCGGGGGTCACGCGGAAAGCATGGCCGTGAAACAGCCGCTGGCCGGTGATCTGCGCCACCGGCTGACGGGCCAGCCGCGCCGTCAGAGCGGCCTCATAGGCCGCAAGCTGCGGTGCGGCCAAAGGGTCGGGCAGATGCAGGGTCAGCCGGTCGGGTGCGATACCCATCGCATGGGCCAAAAGGCGCCGCGCATCGCCCGCCGGGTCGGGAACGCCCGCCGCCTTCAGGCGCGGCACGGCGGCGCGCAGGGCCTCGTCAGCCCTCATCCCTCCATCTCGGCCAGTTTGGCGGCCTGATCATGGGCGACTAGGGCGTCGATCACCTCGGTCAGGTCACCGGCCATGATCTGGGTCAGGGCGTAAAGCGTCAGGTTGATCCGGTGGTCGGTCATCCGGCCTTGCGGGAAATTATAGGTCCGTATCCGTTCGCTGCGGTCGCCCGACCCGACCTGCGCCTTGCGGTCGGCGGCGCGTTCATTAGCCGCGCGGCTTCTCTCCATGTCGTAAAGCCGCGCGCGCAGCACCGCCATGGCATTGGCCCGGTTCTGATGCTGGGACTTTTCCGAACTGGTCACCACGATGCCGGTCGGCAGATGGGTGATGCGCACGGCGGAATCGGTCGTATTCACATGCTGCCCGCCCGCACCCGAGGACCGCATCGTATCGATGCGGATATCGGCTGCGGGAATGTCGATCTCGACCTCCTCGGCCTCGGGCAGGACGGCGACGGTCGCGGCCGAGGTGTGGATACGCCCGCCCGCTTCCGTCTCTGGCACGCGCTGGACGCGATGGACGCCCGATTCAAACTTCAGCCGGGCAAAGACCCCCTCGCCCTCGATCCGCGCCATGGCTTCCTTGACTCCGCCAAGCTCGGTCTGGGTCAGGTCAAGCAGGTCAAAGCGCCAGCCCTGCGTCTCGGCATGGCGCTGATACATGCGCAGAAGGTCGCCTGCGAACAGGGCCGCCTCCTCGCCCCCCGTACCGGGGCGGATTTCCAGGATCGCCGGGCGGGCATCGGCCGCATCGCGCGGCAGAAGCGCGATGCGCAGACGTGCCTCCATCTCGGGAATGCGGGCCTTGAGACGCGGCAGTTCCTCTTCGGCAAGCGCGCGCATCTCGGGGTCGGCCAGCATCGCGCCCGCCTCGTCCAGATCGGCCAATGACTGGCGATAGGCGCTGATCTCGGCCACCACCGGCTTCAGCTCGGAATATTCGCGGCTGAGTGCCGCAATCTCGGTCGGGGCAGCGCCCGAGGCGAGCTTCGCCTCGAGAAACTCGAAGCGCCGGGTGATCTGGTCGAGCTTGTCCAACGGTACCATGGGGGCGTCATCGCCCGGCGTTCAGACAGGGTCAAGGGGCAACCCGTGGGGGCTCTGCCCCCACACCCCCGGGATATTTAAGAACTGATGAAATGGCACTCACCAGTTCCCGCAATATCCCCGCCGGAGGCCGCCCGAGCGGAGCCGCGCAAAGCGCGGACCGCGAGATGAAAGGAATGGCGCCCCGTCAGGGGCGCCGCAATCGGATCGGACGGATCAGGCGATCTCGACGCTGTATTTTTCGATGACCGTATTGGCCAGCAGCTTTTCGCACATGGCCCTGACTTCGGCCTCGGCCGCTGCACGGTCGCTCGCTGTCAGGTCCAGCTCGATCACCTTGCCCTGACGGACGCCAGTGACGCCGGAAAAGCCCAGCGTTCCCAGCGCGTGGCGCACGGCCTCGCCCTGCGGGTCAAGAACGCCGTCTTTCAGCATGACATGGACACGGGCTTTCATCGTCGTCGGGCCTTTCAGTTGATCAGCGTGGGCTTGGTCACCGGCGTCGCCTGCGTCGGCAGGACGCCAAGGCGGCGGGCGACCTCGGAATAGGCGTCGGTCAGGCTGCCCAGATCGCGGCGGAACACGTCCTTGTCGAGCTTCTGGCCGGTCTTCATGTCCCACAGGCGGCAGCTGTCGGGGCTGATCTCGTCGGCCACGATCAGCCGCATGAAATCGCCGTCCCAGATGCGGCCGATCTCGATCTTGAAGTCGATCAGCTTGATGCCGACCCCGTAGAAGATGCCTGACAGAAAGTCGTTCACGCGCAGCGCCAGCGAGACGATATCGTCCAGATCCTGCTGGCTGGCCCAGCCGAAGGCGACGATATATTCTTCGGACACCATCGGGTCGCCAAGCGCGTCGTTCTTGTAGCTATATTCGACGATCGGGCGCGGCAGGGCGGTCCCCTCCTCCATCCCCAGCCGCTTGGACAGCGAACCGGCGGCGAAGTTGCGCACGATCACTTCCAGGGGCACGATCTCGACCTGACGGATCAGCTGTTCGCGCATGTTCAGGCGACGGATGAAATGGTTCGGGATGCCGATATTGGTCAGGCCGGTCATGAAATATTCCGACAGCCGGTTGTTCAGCACGCCCTTGCCCTCGATCGTCGCCTTTTTCTGAGCGTTGAAGGCGGTCGCGTCATCTTTGAAATATTGAACAAAGGTGCCGGGCTCGGGGCCTTCGTACAGGATCTTGGCCTTGCCTTCGTAGATTTTCTTCCGGCGTGACATGCGCTCTCCGTTCCGCCAAAGGCATCAGGGGCGCCGACTGGCGCCCCGGGTTGCCGCCCCTATAGGGTAGAAGCCTGCCCCCCGCAAGGCAAAGGGCAGGAGCAGGGTGCGGTCAGGTGTAAAGCAGCGACAGGCCGTCGGCAAAGAGATGCACCTTCGACGGGTCCGCCGTCAGCCGCACCTTCCGGCGGCGCAGGTCGCGGTGGATGCCCGGCAGCTTGGCCACAACCGGCGCATTGTCGCCCTGCCTGGCGAAATAAAGAAGCGTCACCTCGCCCAGAGCCTCGGTGATATCCACTTCGCCTTCAAAGACTGCCGGGCCGTCGGTCGGCACGAAGTCTTCGGGGCGGACGCCCGCGCGGACCTTGCGGCCCATCATCCCGGCCTTGGTCGGGATATTGGCCCGCACGGTGCCGCCACCGGCCAGCTTCACCTCGGTCACCTCGCCGGTCGCCGTCACTTCGCCGTCCAGAAGGTTCATCGCGGGCGAACCGATGAACTGCGCCACGAATTCGTTCTGCGGGCGTTCGTAGAGTTCGAGCGGCGAGCCGACCTGCGCGATGCCGCCCTTGTTCAGCACGACAATGCGGCTGGCAAGCGTCATCGCCTCGACCTGATCATGGGTCACATAGATCATGGTCGAATCGGGCATATTCTCTTTCAGCTGCGCGATCTCGATCCGGGTCGCCACCCGCAGGGCGGCATCAAGGTTCGAAAGCGGTTCGTCAAAAAGATAGACCTTGGGGTCACGCACGATGGCGCGGCCGATGGCCACGCGCTGGCGCTGGCCGCCCGACAGGGCCTTGGGCAGGCGGTCCAGATAGGGCGTCAGCTGCAGGATGCGCGCGGCCTTTTCGATGCCCTTGTCGATCTCGGCCTGCGGTTTCTTGGCCAGCTTCAGGGCAAAGGCCATGTTGTCGCGGACCGTCATATGCGGGTAAAGCGCATAGGACTGGAACACCATGGCGATGCCGCGCTGCGAGGCGGGGACATCGTTCATCCGCGCGCCGTCGATGGAAAAATCGCCGCCCGTGATGCTTTCCAGCCCGGCGATCATCCGCAAAAGCGTCGACTTGCCGCAGCCCGACGGGCCGACAAAGACGATGAGTTCCCCGCGCTTGATGTCAAGGTTGATGTCTTTCAGGACATGGACCTCGCCATAGCTTTTCGCCACGCCCTTCAGATTCAGATCGGCCATATTCTCTCCCCCTATGTCCGCTTGAGAATCGAGGCGCCCCATGGGGCAAGGGCAATGCCCCCACCCTGCGGCGCCACGCTGCCAAGGTCACTTCCAACCACTGTCCAATTGCCTGCAGGCGACGGAACCTCTGCCGCCCGGTCCGACAGGTTCAGGGCAATGAACAGCTCTTCCCCCGCCGCGCGGCGGAAGGTCAGAACATCGCCCACGGCCTTCATCTCGCCTTGCGACCCGGCAATCAGCGCCGGATGGGCATGGCGCAGCGCCAGCGCCCGGCGGTAATGGGCCATCAGCCCGTCCGCGTCGCCCGCCGCCTCGGCCACCGCCCGCGACAGGTGGTTGGCCGGAACCGGCAGCCAGGGTTTGCCGGTGCTGAAGCCGCCGCTGGCATTGTCCCTCTGCCAGACCATCGGTGTGCGGCAGCCGTCGCGGCCCTTGAATTCGGGCCAGAATTCGATGCCGTAGGGGTCCTGCAGGTCCTCATAGGCGATATCCGCCTCGGGCAGGCCCAGTTCCTCGCCCTGATAGATGCAGGCCGAGCCGCGCAGGCACATGAGAAGCGTCATGTATGACTTGGCCGCTTCGTCCGATATGCCCCAGCGCGAGATATGGCGCGGCATGTCGTGGTTCGAATAGGCCCAGCAGGGCCAGGCATGGGGCACCTTGGCATTCAGGCGGGCAAAGATGTCCTCGACCCCCTTGGCGGTCAGGCGCTGGTTCGACAGGAAGTCGAAGGAATAGCACATCTGCATAAGGTCATTGCCGGACGTATACTGGCCCATGATCTCCAGCCCCCGCTGGGCATCGCCGACCTCGCCCACCGCCGCGGCATTATACTGGTCCATGAGCGAGCGCAGCTTGCGCAGGAAGTCCAGGTTTTCCGGCCGGTTCTTGGAATAGAGATGTTCCTGCCAGTTATAGGGATTGACCTTGGGTGCGATACTGTCGTTGCGGTCGTCGGCCGGCAGCGGCGGGTTGTCGCGCAGGTCCTTGTCATGGAAGTAGAAGTTGATCGTATCCAGGCGGAACCCGTCCACCCCCCGTTCCAGCCAGAACTGCGCGACGTCCAAAAGCGCCTGCTGCACATCCGGGTTGTGGAAGTTCAGATCGGGCTGCGAGGCCAGGAAGTTATGCAGGTAGTACTGCATCCTTTTGCCGTCCCACTGCCAGGCCGGGCCGCCAAAGACCGACGGCCAGTTGTTCGGCACCGTGCCATCGGCCTTGGGATCGGCCCAGACATACCAGTCGGCCTTGGAGTTGGTCAGGCCGGACCGGCTTTCCTTGAACCAGGGATGCACGTCGGCGGTATGCGACAGCACCAGGTCGATCATCACCCGCAGGCCCAGTTCGTGGGCCCGCGCCACCAGCGCGTCGAAATCCGCCAGGGTACCGAACATCGGATCGACGTCGCGGTAGTCCGACACGTCATAGCCGAAGTCCTTCATCGGCGAGGTGAAGAAGGGCGAAATCCAGATCGCGTCGGCACCAAGATCGGCGATATGCGGCAGGCGCTGGGTGATGCCGGGCAGATCGCCGATCCCGTCGCCGTTGGTATCCTGATACGAGCGCGGATAGATCTGATAGATCACCGCGCCGCGCCACCAATCGGCCGAACCGGGAAGTTGACGGTTTTTCACTTGGGACAGTGCGTTCATTTGTTCCTCACTTGACGGACCCGGCCAGAAGGCCACGGACCAGATAGCGCTGCAGCGCGAAGAAGACCACCAGCGGCACGAAGATCGAGACAAAGGCCGATGCCGACAGAATCTCCCAGTCGCCGCCCCGGCTGCCCATCAGGTTGATCAGCGTGCCGGTCAGAACCAGCTGGTCGTCGCCCGAGCCCAGGAAGACCAGTGCCACCACCAGATCGTTCCAGGTCCACAGGAACTGGAAGATCGCGAAACTGGCCAGCGCCGGGAAGGACAGGGGCAGGATGATCTTGACGAAAATCTGGAACTCGGTCGCGCCGTCGACGCGGGCGTTTTCGATGATGTCCCTTGGCAGGCCCACCATGTAGTTGCGCAAGAGATAGATGGCCAGGGGCAGACCAAAGCCGGTATGGGCCAGCCAGATGCCCATATAGCTTTTGCCGATGCCGATGCCGTTATGCAGTTGCAACAGCGGGATGAAGGCCAACTGCAGGGGCACGACCAGCAGGCCGACGACAGTGGCGATCAGCAGGGCGCGGCCCGGAAACTCCATCCAGGCCAGGGCATAGGCGGCAAAGGCCGCGACCAGGATCGGGATGATCGTCGCCGGAATGGCCACGGTCGCGGTGTTCAGGAACGCCTGACCGATGCTTTGCCCGACCGAGGGCTTAAAGAGGATCGTGTCATAGTTGCCGACGGTGAAGTCGGGCGGCGTCGCCGCCGTGGTAAAGATACGCGGCAGGCGCGCGTCCTTCATCGACTGGGGCGCGGTCAGGCTGTAGGCGCCGTCCGCAGCAACGGTCAGCTTGCGGCCATCGCTCAGGTCGGCCGTGTCGCCGGGCGCGTAGGCCTCGGGTTCCTTCGACGAGGTGCCCCAGCGGCTGATCGAGGTGCCGCCTTCGGCAAAAAGCTTGCCCTCGATGACAAAGGCGCCGTCGCGGGCTGCCTCTTCGCCTTCGACACGAATGGGCGACAGCTGGCTTTCCTGGGTCGACAGTGACCGCCACCAGCCCGACGAGGAAATCTGGTCCGATGTCCGGAAGGACGAGATCAGAAGCCCGACGGTCGGCAAGATCCACAGCGCGACCAGAAGGGCGGCCGAGATATGGACGGCCCAGACGAGCGGGGATTTGGAACCTGCAATATTGTCCATTATTTCAGCTCCTTGCGGGCGTTCCGCACGTTCCAGATCAGGATCGGGGTCACCAGGATCATGATGACCACGGCGGCAGCCCCGCCGATGCCCGGATCGCGGCCGATGAAGGTGCGGTCGAACATGTAGTTGGCCAGAACCTGGGTTTCCCACTGGCCGTTGGTCATGGCGCGGACGATGTCAAAGACCTTGAGCACGGTGATGGTGATCGTGGTCCAGACCACGACGATCGTGCCCATGATCTGCGGCACCTTGATCTTGAAGAAGATCTGGAACGGGTTGGCGCCGTCCAGGATCGCCGCCTCGATCGTTTCTTCGGGCACGCCGCGCAGGGCGGCGGACAGGATCACCATGGCGAAGCCGGCCTGAATCCAGATCAGAACCGCCATCAGGAAGAACGAGTTCCAGAAGGGCAGCGTCAGCCAGGCCATCGGCTGGCCATAGGGCGGCTGGAAGCTGACAAGGCCAAGGACCGACGACAGCGACAGCCAGACCAGCCACAGGCCGGCCGCGCCGACCAGAAGCCGCAGGGGAACGGTGCCGCGCCCCATCGGTTCGCCCGCATTGCGGAAGAAGGGGCGGACGAACAGCCAGGCACCCCAGGCGACAAAGGCGGCAAAGCCCAGAACCATCAGCGCCGGAACGATCTTCAGGAACAAAAGCGACCAGAAGCCGCCCTGAAACTTCATCCAGACCGCATTCAGGATGCCGATCTGGGCCACGTTCGCGTCACGCTGATCATAGATCAGCTTCCAGATCACCGCCGCGCCGACCGAGGAAATGGCCATCGGCATGAAGATCAGCGATTTCGCGATATTGCCCCACCAGATCCGGTCGGTCAGCTGCGCGGCCAGCAGGCCGAAGGCGGTCGCGGCGGCGGGAACGACAACCAGCCACAGAAGGTTGTTCTTCATCGATTCCCAGAATTTGGGATCGGCGAACATGGTCGTGTAATTGCCAAGCCCGACAAATTCTGTGTTCGAGGCATTGAAGAGCGACCGCCACAGGGTCGCAACCACCGGATAGGCGAGATAAAGCGCCAAAAGCAGCAGCGCAGGCAGCAGGAACAGCCAGGGCCGGATCATGTTGGCGCGGTTGATATTTTGGCCGGCGTTCGGCCCTTTGGCCGGAAACAGAACCTTGTCTAGGAAGAGGTTGGCCGACCAGAAATAGCCGATACAGCCAAAAACACCGACAAGGATCGTAATGCCCGCCTGAACTGCAGGATGCATCGCGAACTCCCCCCGAGATCATGAGTTGCCAGTCCCCTGCCGCAGGGGACTGGGCTTTTCATTGCTGGCGCAGCGATCCGCCGCGCCAGCCGCGACCAAAGCTTACTTCGGCCACGAGGCGTCGATGGCGCCCGCCACTTCTTCGGCCGACTTGCCGCCGACATAGTCGACCATGCCGGTCCAGAAGGTACCCGCACCCACCGCGCCCGGCATCAGGTCAGACCCGTCAAACCGGAAGGTGGTCGAGTTCAGAAGAATCTCGCCCTGCTTTTTCAGCGCGTCATTGCCATAGGCTTCGACATTGGCCGACTTCAGCGGGGTCAGGAAGCCCGACTGCGCCATCCAGACTTCATGCGCGATCGGGGTCTTGAGGAACTCGATGAACGCACGTGCCGCTTCGGTGTCGTGGGTGATCATGGCCAGCGTGCCCGCACCCAGAACCGGCTTGCCAAGATCCTTGCCTGCATAGGCGGGCATATAGAAGAAGTCGGCATCCTTGCCCAGTTCGGTGCCTTCCGGGAAGAAGGACGGGATGAACGAGGCCTGATGGTGCATGTAGCACTGGGGCGGCGACGAGAAGAGACCTTTGGGGCTGTCGCGGAAGTCCGTCGAAGACACCGCGGCAGCGCCACCGGCAACATTCTTGTCGTTTTTGGCGAAATAGCCGAATTCTTCAATGGCACCAATGACAGCCGGATCGTTGAACGCGATCTCGTGTTTGATCCACTTGTCATAGACATCCGGCGACTGGGTGCGCAGCATCATGTCCTCGACCCAGTCGGTCGCCGGCCAGCCGGTTGCACCGCCCGAACCCAGACCGATGCACCAGGGGGTGCCGCCGTCAGCGACGATCTTTTCGGTCAGCGCCTTCAGCTCTTCCATCGTCTGCGGGACTTCGTAGCCTGCGTCCGCGAAGTTTTCAGGCGAATACCAGACCAGCGATTTCACGTCGATCTTGTAGGGGAAGGCATAAAGCGCTTCGGCGCCATCCTTGCCCTTGTAGGTGCCCAGACCGACCCAGCTGTCGCCGGCGGCATAATTCTCTTTCAGCCATGTGGCGGTCTCGTCACCCAGCGGCGTCACAAGGCCCTTGGACGCCAGATCGGCAATCAGGCCCGGCTGCGGCAGAACCGCGATATCGGGCGGAGAGCCCGCCTGGGTGTCGATGACGATTTGCTGTTCGTAGTTTTCCGACGAGGAATAGTTGACCTTTACGCCGGTTGCAGCGGTGTAATAGGCCAGCACGCTTTCCACCAGCGCCTGGTCTTCGCCGCGCCAGGGCCCGAAGATCGACAGGGTCTGCCCGTCAAGATTGTACTTGTCCGAAAATTCCTTGAAGCTCGCCCAGTTGAAGCGCGCATCCTCGTCCGGCTTGAACTTGAGATCCTGAGCCGAAGCCGCGCCGCAAACAAGCGCAAGTGCGGCTACGCCGCTCATTAGTCGCATCATGATGTTCCTCCCGATATCGGGCCTGCCGGCCCTTATTTTCCAAACGTGGGAATCAATCCCCAAAGCGCTTTGGATGTCACAACCTGCCGCAGCGTCGACCGTCTGTCAATAATTCGCTTTCTGAACCACCTAGTTTTTTGCATTTATTCCGCCGACTGCGCATGTATCATAAGCATTCTTATGTTGACGCCCACGGGGGCACATGCTTTCATCGGGCCATCCCAAGCGCTTTGAGGGGGGATGCGCCGTCGTGAACCTGAAAGAACTGTCGTTGAAGCTTGGGCTTTCACCGACGACGGTCAGCCGTGCGCTGAACGGATTCCCCGAGGTGAACGAAGAAACCCGCGCCAAGGTGGTCGAGGCCGCGCGCCGTCATAACTATCGCCCAAACGTCCGCGCCCGGGCGCTTGCCACCGGCCGCGCCATGGCCATCGGCCATGTGATCCCGCTGTCCTCGCAGCATGAAATCGTGAACCCGGTCTTTGCCGATTTCATCGCCGGTGCGGGCGAAAGCTATGCGGCTGGCGGCTATGACATGGTGCTGACCGTTGTGTCGGACGTGGATGTGCCTTCGGCCTATCGCGAACTGATGGCCAAGGGCACGGTCGACGGGATCATTGTTCAGGGCCCCAGCGTCAACGATCAGCGCATCACCTATCTGCATGACATGCGCTTCCCCTTTGTCGTCCATGGCCGCTCGACCGAGGTCGCCCTGCCCTATTCCTGGCTGGACGTGAACAACCGCCGCGCCTTTGAACGGGCCACGGACTTTCTGCTGGACCTGGGCCATCGCCGCATCGCCCTGATCAACGGCCTGGAATTCATGGATTTCGCCCTGCGCCGCCGCAAGGGCTATGAACATGCGCTGACCCAGCGCGGCATTGCCCCGGACCCGGCCCTGATGCGGTCCGAAGAAATGACCGAAGGCTACGGCTACCGCGCCGCGACGGCGATGCTGGCCCTGCCCAACCCGCCCACCGCCTTCATCGCCTCGTCGCTGATCCCGGCCTACGGTATCCGCCGGGCGCTGGAAGATCGCGGGCTGAAAATGGGGCGCGACGTGTCGGTCGTGACCCATGACGATGAACTCAGCTATTTCGGCAATGGCGATGACCTGCCGATCTTTACCTGCACCCGTTCGTCGGTGCGCGAAGCCGGAAGGATTGCAGCGCGGATGCTGATTGACCTGATCGATACGCCAGAGGCCGGACCGACCGAGCGGCTGCTGGAAGCCAATCTGGTCGTCGGCCTGTCGACCGGGCCGGTCAGATCATGACCCGGAGCCTTCTTTCCATGACCCGCGCCGATTTCCCGAAGGGCTTCACATTCGGGGTTGCCGCCTCGTCGTCCCAGATCGAAGGGTCGGGGTTCGGCGGCGCGGGCCTCAGCCACTGGGACACGTTCGCGGCAACGCCCGGCGCGGTGGCGCGGGGCGAACATGTGCGGCGGGCCTGCGAACACTACCTGCGCTGGGAAGAGGATCTGGACCTGATCGCTGCCCTTGGCGTTGATGCCTATCGCTTTTCGACCAGCTGGGCGCGGGTCCTGCCCGAAGGAACCGGCGCCCCGAATGCCGAGGGGCTGGATTTCTATGACCGGCTGGTCGACGGAATGCTGGCGCGGGGCATTGCCCCCTATCTGACCCTTTATCACTGGGACCTGCCCGCGGCGCTGGCACATCGGGGCGGCTGGACCAACCGCGACATCATCCATTGGTTCACCGACTATGCTTTGCTGATGCAGGCGCGGCTGGGTGACCGGCTGGCGGGCCTGTCGACCCTGAACGAACCCTGGTGCGTGGCCTGGCTGTCGCATTTCATCGGCGCCCATGCCCCGGGCCTGCGCGATATCGGCGCGGCCGCCCATGCGATGCACCATGTGCTTGTCGCCCATGGCACGGCGCTGCAGGCGCTGCGCGCGTCGGGCGGGCGCGATCTGTCGATCGTTCTGAACTTCGAACATGTGGCCCCCGCGACCGACCGGCCCGAGGATATCGCCGCGGCCGAGGTCGAGGATGCGATCTATAACCGCTGGTTCGCCGAGGCTTTGCTGACCGGTCAGTATCCCGCCACCGCCCTGCAGGGGCTGGAACCCTATATGCCGAAGAACTGGCAGGCGGATATGGGCACGATCGCCACACCCTTGGACTGGCTGGGGGTGAACTACTACACCCGCAGCCTTAAGGCGGCGGCGCCCGGCACGCTTTGGCCCGCGACCTGCATGGTGGCGGGTCCCTTGCCGAAAACCACCATGGACTGGGAAATCTATCCCCAGGGGCTGGAGGCCCTGCTGCTGCGCCTGTCGCGGCCGACCGGCGGCCGCCTGCCCCTGATCGTGACCGAAAACGGCATGAGTTCCGCCGACGAGCCGCAGGGCGATCAGGTGGCTGACGACACGCGCATCGCCTATATCGACAGCCACCTGCAGGCCGTGCGCCAGGCCATCGCGCAGGGCGCCGATGTGCGCGGCTTCTTCTACTGGTCGCTGATGGACAATTTCGAATGGGCGCTGGGGTATGAAAAGCGCTTTGGACTGATCCACATCGACTTCAAAAGCTTGAAGCGCACCCCCAAAAAGTCCTACTACGCACTTGCAGCAGCCCTACGACAGCCATCCTGAGAAAGAGCGCCGACGTGACCCAAACCGGACAGAGCACCCCTCCCGTTCTTGTTGCTGATATTGGTGGTACAAACACACGCGTGGCACTGGCCCGCAAAGGCAAAGTGGCGCATGACACGATCCGCCGCTATCCCAATGCCGAACATGCCGACCTGCCGCAGATCCTGGTCAAATACCTGGCCGAGATGGGGCAGAAGGAATGTTCCGGTGCTGCCATCGCGGTCGCTGGTCCGATCCAGGACGGCGTTGCCCATATGACCAACCTTTCCTGGACGATCACGCATGATGACGTGGCGCGGGCGACCGGTGCCGACCGTATCGGCATTCTCAACGACCTGCAGGCGCAAGGGTATGCGCTGGACGGGCTGGCCCCGGCCTCGATCCGCCAGATCGTTCCCGGCGCCGCCAATCCGCGCCGCGGTGCGCGGCTGGTGATCGGCGTCGGCACCGGTTTCAACGCGGCCCCCGTGCACCGGACGCCAAAGGGACTGCTGGTCGCACCATCAGAGTGCGGCCATCAAAGCCTGCCGGTCCGCAGCGAGGCGGACCTGCGCCTGGCCCGGTTCGTCGAGGCCGCCCATGGCTTTGCCGGGGTCGAGGATGTGCTGTCGGGCCGCGGTCTGGAACGGCTTTACACCTTCACCGCGGTCGAGGCGGGCCAGCGCGCCGAACTTTCGGCGGCCAAGGTCATGGCGGCCCTGGCCGATGGCAGCGATCCTTTGGCGATGGCCGCCTGCCGCACCTTCGTGACGCTTCTGGGCCGGGTGGCGGGCGATCTGGCGCTGGTGCACCTTCCGTTCGACGGCATCTATCTGGTCGGCGGCGTTGCGCGCGCCTTTACCCCCTATCTGGAACGGTTCGGTTTTGCCGATTCCTTCCGCGACAAGGGCCGGTTTTCGGACTTTGTCGGCGACTTCCCGGTCCGCGTGGTCGAGGATGACTTTGCCGCCCTGCAGGGCTGCGCCAGCCATCTGTCCGAACTGGCCATGCACTGACGCCGCCCAGTCACCCGCCGGTCGGCCCCTTGGGGGCCGCATCGCGTTCGCTGATCCAGTGATGGGCCGGGTCGGGCGCAAACCGCCATTTGCGCAACGGTCCGGCCATCACATTCAGATAATACATCTCATAGCCATAGGGCACGCCGCAGGGATGATGCCCGCGCGGCACCAAGACTACGTCATGGTCCTGCACCGCCATGGTTTCGTCCAGCGCCCCGTCCTCGGTATAGACCCGCTGGATACCGAACCCCTGACCCGGGTTCAGCCGGTGATAATAGGTCTCTTCCAGATAGGTCATGCGGGGAAAATCATCCTCGTCATGCCGGTGACTGGGATAGGACGACCAGTGCCCGGCGGGCGTAAAGACCTCGGTCACCAAGAGGCTGTCGGCGTAATCCTCGCCCTCCATGGCGATATTGTGGATGAAGCGCTGGTTCGTCCCCTGCCCGCGCGGGGTCAGCACGATCCCCTCGGGCCCGATCGCCCGGGCCGGATGGCCGCCCCTGCCCGGCGCCGAACAGACCGCCAGCACAGAGTCCGTCGTCGCCTCGGCCCGCCACTCGCAGCCATCAGGCAGATAGAGGCAGTGGGGCGGCGTTTTCTCGAACACATTCATGCGCCCGCCCATCTCGCCCCAGTCGCGCCCGGCGCCAATGATCCGCGCCCTGCCCTCGACCAGCACCAGTATGACTTCGCGCCCGCCTGTCACCTCGGCCGCCACCTCGCCCGCCTCCAGCCGATAAAGGCCAAAGCCGACATAGCCCCAGCCCGCACTTTCAGGGCTGATGTCATGCATCTTGCCCCGCACCCCCACCGGCTTTCGCAGCAACCCAGCCATCCTTCGCCCTTTCTTCCCTTGGCAAATATCCCGGGGTAGTCCGTTGGTATCGCCATTGGTCCGAGAGACCAATGGACTGGGGGCAGAGCCCCCGGTCCTGCCCCCTCAGACCAACCCCGCCTCTCGTGCCAGCCGCTTCAGCGTCGCCAGCCCCAGCGTCTGATAGAGAAGCGGGTTGCGCACCTTGGGGTCCTGCTCGGCCTCGATGACGATCCAGCCGTCATAGTTGGCATCTTTCAGGATTTTCAGAAGCGGCGCAAAATCGACGCCCCCGTCCTGATCACCGGGCACCGTAAAGGCCCCGGCCACCACCCCTTCCAGAAATGACCAGTCCAAGGCCCGGACCTTGGCGGTGATCGCCGGGCGGATGTTCTTGGCGTGGACATGCCGGACCCGCCCCACATGCTTGGTCAGGACCGCCACCGGATCGCCGCCGCCAAAGGTGCAGTGACCGGCATCGAACAGAAGATGCACATGCGGGCCTGTCGCCGCCATCAGCGCGTCGATCTCCTCGGGACTCTCGACGATCGTGCCCATATGGTGGTGATAGACCAGCGTCAGGCCCTGACCGGCAAGATAGGCGGCAAAGGCCTCTAGCTTGACGCCAAAGGCCGCCATATCCCCATCGGTCAGTCGGGGCCGATGGTTCACCGGGCGGCGTGCATCGCCGTGGATGGCGTTCGAGGTTTCGCAGACGATCATCACCTTGCAGCCATTGTGGCGAAGCTTGGCCAGATGCGCCTGACAGGCGGCGATCTCTTCCTCGACCGAGCGGATAAGAAGTTCGGTCGAATACCAGCCAGAGATGAACTTCAACCCGTAACTTGCGAGCAGAGAACGCAATTCCTCGGGGTCATCCGGCCAGCGGTGGCCATTTTCGATCCCGTCAAAGCCGATCTGGCGGCCCGCCTCCTCCAATATCCGCGCGGTCGGAATATCGGCGCCGATCGTGCGGTCGTCGTCATTGGCCCAGGCGATGGGGTTCGTGCCAAACTGAATCATGCTTTATCCTTAATTTCCAGTCCACTGCCGGGTTCTGTTCACTTCATAGGTGGCCCGCGCCTCGCGAACTTCGGCCCGGGTCGAAACTTCGGGCACCGCCACATCCCACCATGTGCCACCCGCGCCCGTCCCCGGCGCCGGATCGGTGTCGATGACGATCACGGTCGGGATCGCGGCACCCTTGGCCGCCTGCAGCGCCTCCTCCAGCGCCGCGATGCTGGCCGCCCGGACGGCATTGGCCCCCATTGCCGCAGCATGGGCGGCAAAGTCGATATGGGCCGGGTTCACATGGTGGCTGTCATCCAGAAGGTTGTTGAACGGCGCGCCGCCCGTACCCTGTTGCAGCCGATTGATGCAGCCATAGCCGCGATTGTCGGTCAGAACGACGGTAAAGGGCAGACCCATCATCACCGCCGTCGCCAGTTCGGAATTGGCCATCATATAGCTGCCGTCCCCGACCATGCAGATGACATCGGCATCTGGCCGGGCCATCTTGATCCCCATGGCCCCGGCAATCTCGTACCCCATGCAGCTATAGCCATATTCCATGTGATAGCCGCCCTGCGCCGCGCGCCACAGGACATGCAGCGCCCCCGGCATGGTGCCTGCGGCACACATGACGACCGAGCCCTTTCCGGTGTTCCGCTGCACCGCCCCGATCACCTGCGCGTCGGTCGGCAGGCCGTTCGTCGCCGGTGGCGCCATCAGCGCGTCGGTGGTGCGGAACCAGTCGGACCGGGCGGCGAAATCCGGGTTGGCACAGCGGTGCGCCCCAAGGGCGGCGCTGATCTTTTCCAGTGCAACTTTTGCATCTGAAACAAGTGCTTGTGCACCTTTCTTCGCCCCGTCATAGCCGTGAATGTTGATTGACAGCAGCCTGCGCCCCGGTGCGGAAAAGACCGTCCAGGACCCGGTGGTGAAATCCTGAAACCGCGTGCCAACACCGATGATCAGATCGGCCGTCGCCGCCAGCCGGTTGCCGCAGCCGGTGCCGGTGACGCCGGGCGCGCCGAAATGCAGGGGCTCCTCCCAGTCGACCGCGCCCTTGCCTGCCTGCGTCTCGACCATCGGGATATTATGGCGGCGGGCGAAATCGGCCAGCGCCGCCTCGGCCCCCGAATAGATCACCCCGCCCCCGGTCACGATCAGCGGCCGCTCCGCCGCGCGGATCGCGGCCACCGCCGCCTCCAATTCCCGCTGATCGGGTTCGGGGCGGCGGATATGCCAGATGCGGGGTTCAAAGAAGTCGGCCGGATAATCATAGGCCTCGGCCTGGGTGTCCTGACAAAAGGCCAGGCACACCGGGCCGCAGTTCGCGGGGTCGGTCATCACCCGAAAGGCGCGCGGCAGGGCGGTCAATATATGTTCGGGGCGGCTGATCCGGTCGAAATAGCGCACCACCGGGCGAAAACAGTCATTGGCACTGACGGTCGCATCATCGAAATCCTCGATCTGCTGCAGAACAGGGTCGGGGGCGCGGTTGGCAAAGACATCGCCGGGGATGATCAGCATCGGCAGGCGGTTTACATGCGCCAGCGCCGCCGCCGTCACCACATTCGTCGCCCCCGGCCCGATCGAGGTCGTGACCGCCATCGCCCGCCGCCGTTTCATCGTCTTGGCATAGGCGATGGCGGCATGGGCCATGGTCTGTTCATTATGGCCGCGCCAGGTCGGAAAGACCTCGCGGTGGGCGTGCAGCGCCTCGCCGATGCCCGCGACGTTGCCATGGCCGAAGATCGCCCAGATCCCTTCGATGAACCGCTCCCCCCCCTCGGTCATCTGCACCGACAGGAACTTCACCATGGCCTGCGCAGCCGTCAGCCGCAGTGTTTTCGTCATTCTGCACCTCTTGCCGCGTCCCAATGGGCGCACATGCGGCGGAAATTATGGGCCATCAGCGCGACTGCAGCCGCGTCATCCAGATTACCCGCCATCCAGTTGCGGGCGGCATCGGCAAAGATTGTCCGGCCAACGGCAAACCCTTTGACCAAAGGATAGCGCGCAGCCAGACGGAAGCTCGCGGCCAGCTCTTCCTCGGCCTGACCCAGGCCCAGAACGACGATGCCACGCACATCGGGGTCGTTTTCGGTGATCGCCCGGACCGTTTCAGCCCAGGCGGCATCGCTTTGCATCGGTTCAAGCTTCCACCAGTCGGGGAAGATTCCGATCTGATAGAAACGGCGGATCAGCCGGGCGGCAGTGTCGTCGCCGACGGGACCAACCTTTGATGGAATGATTTCCAGAAGGAATTCCAGCCTGTTGCGGCGCGAAGCTGCGAAAAGCCGCTGGATCACCGCCTCCTGCTCTGCCCGCATCTCCGGCTTGTCGTCAGCGTGACAGAAACACAGAACCTTGACCACATGGTCCAGCGGCCATTCCGACAGGCCGCCATAGTCGGGCCCGATCTCTGGTTCCAGCGTCAGGGGGCGCGAGCCGGGCCATTCGACGGGGCGCCCGATCCACAGGCCCTGACCGGCGGCGCGGTACAGGGCGGAGCGGCCAAGGCGGCTGTCACAGAGAAGGCCATAGCCGGGGCGGCCATCGGCCACCGCCACTGTAGCTTCAAGGCATAGTTCCTTGAATTTCGCTATCTTTTCTGGCGTCGCGCCCGGAATATCCTCCAGCTGCATCCGGTGATCAAAGGCAAAGACCCGCATGGTCGACCAGTCTTCATGGCGGTTGGTAGACCAGTGAATCTGCTCCAGCGCCCTGTCCTTGCGCAGAGCCTTTTCCTGCACCCCCCGCGACAGAAAGAACTGCAGCTCCTTCCAACTTGGATAGGCCGGCGTGCAGCCATGGCGGCTGACGGCAAAGGCGCCGCAGGCATTGGCGTAGGTCAGGGCCGTGGGCCAGCTTTCGCCGTCCAGCCAGCCCTTCAGAAGGCCCGACATGAACCCGTCGCCCGCCCCCAGAACGTTGAACACCTCGATCGGGAAACCCGGACCGCTTTCGCCATCCTCCAACAGATCGGGAATGGCGCCGGTAAAGGCGACGGCACCCATCGGCCCGCGTTTGCAGACCAGCGTGGCCGCAGACAGGGTCCTGACCGCCCGCAAGGCGGCCAACGTGTCGGTCGTGCCGCCAGCGATATGAAATTCCTCTTCTGTTCCAACTATCAAGTCGAATAAGTTCAAGTGTCGCTGCAACTTTGCCGTCACCGCAGCACTTTCGATAAACCGGCTTTCGCCATCACCATGCCCGGCAAGGCCCCACAGGTTCGGACGATAGTCGATGTCCAGCGCTGTCCGCCCGCCATGGGCGCGGGCCAGATGCAGGGCCTTCAGCACCGCCGCTTCCGTGCGCGGGTGGCTGAGATGCGTGCCCGTGGCCACCACGGCGCGGGCCGAGGCGATGAAACCTTCGTCTATGTCCTCTTCGCAAAGCGCCATGTCGGCGCAGTTTTCGCGGTAAAAGATCAGCGGAAACTGTGTCTCGTCGCGGATACCCAACAGTACCAGCGCCGTCAGCCGTTCGGGGTCGGTTTTCACCCCCCGCACATCGACCCCCTCGCGCGCCAGTTCCTCACGGATGAAGCGACCCATATGTTCGTCGCCGACGCGGGTGATCAATGCCGACTTCAGCCCCAGCCGTGCGGTTCCGGCGGCCATGTTGCAGGGGCTGCCACCGATATATTTCTGGAACGACCCCATATCCTCCAGCCGCCCGCCGACCTGCGCGCCGTATAGATCGACCGAGGCACGGCCGATGGTGATCAGATCAAGCACCTTCATCAGGCCAGCACTTCCGCCACCTTGACCGCCCGTCCGGTCTGGACCGACATCAGCGCCGCATCGGCCAGGGCCAGTGCCGCCAGCCCATCCTGCCCGGTGGGCGTGATTGCGGCGCCCTCCTTGATCGCGGCGATGAAGCTTGCGATTTCGGCGGCATAGGCCTCGGTATAGCGGGTCATGAAGAAATCATGCAGCGGCGGGCGGGTATAGCCCGCGCTGGTCGCCACTTCGATCGACACCGGCCGCTGGTTTTCGGCAGCGGCAGAGCCGAGCGAGCCATGCACCTCGATTCGCTGGTCATAGCCATAGGTGGCGCGGCGCGAATTCGAGATCAGGCACTGGCGGCCCGATGCTGTGGTCAGGATCACGCTGACGGAATCATAGTCGCCGGCGGCGCCGATGGCCGGATCGGTCAGGACGGCGGCGCTGGCCTGCACAGTCGCGACCTCTTCGCCCAAAAGAAAGCGGGCCATGTCGAAATCATGGATGGTCATGTCGCGGAAGATGCCGCCCGAGGACTGGATATAGCTGACCGGCGGCGCGCCGGGATCGCGCGAGGTGATCGTGACCATCTCGACCGTGCCGATGCGGCCATCGTCGATGGCGGCGCGGACGGCGCGGAAATGCGGGTCGAACCGGCGGTTGAACCCGACCATCAGCTTGGCGGCGGTCTGGTCCACGACCTTCAGGCAGGCCTGAACACGGGCGAGGTTCAGGTCGACCGGCTTTTCGCAGAAGATCGCCTTGCCCGCCCGGGCGAACCGTTCAATCAGGTCGGCATGGGTGGTGGTCGGCGTGCAGATGACCACGGCGTCAATGTCGGACGCCGCCTCGATCTGGTCGATGGTGCGGATATCGCAGCCATAGTGCCCAGCCACCGCCTGCGCCGCATCAGCCATCGCGTCGGCCACCGCCACCAGCCGCGCCTTGGCGTCACCGGTGATGGCCCTGGCATGAACCTTGCCGATGCGGCCTGCGCCCAAAAGGCCAAATCTGACTGTCATTTCCCTCTCCTTCGGCCCTACTCGGGGTATGCCCCGGCCACATTCTGATCGAAATCCACCAGGGCGCCGGTCATCACCCCCGACCCGGCCCCCAAAAGATAGCTGACAAGCCCTGCCACATGCGCGGGCTTGACCAGCGACCCCATCGGTTGGGCGGCCTCTGCACGCTGCAACCAGCCGTCAGAGGCGCCGTGATACTGGCGCTGGACCGCATCCTCGCCCGGCGTATCCATCCAGCCGCAATTGATGCCATTGACGCGGATACGGCGGCTGCGCAGCGCCTGGGCGGCATTCTTGGTGATATTGGCCAGGGCCGCCTTGGATGCCGAATAGGGTGCAAGGTAACTTTGGCCGCAATGGGTGACCATCGACAGGATATTGACGCAAGCCGCTGCGTGACCCGCCGCCATCGCCCGTTGCGCAAAGCGCTGCAGGGCAAAGAACGGGCCGCGCGCGTTCACCCCCATCAGCCGGTCAAAGGCATCCGGCGTCGCATCGAGGATCGAGCCGCGATCCGTCGCTGCCGCCGCATTGACCAGCGCCGTGACCGGGCCAAAGGCCTCTGCCGCCCGGTCGATCAGCGCCATGGCCTGGGTCGGATCGCCCATGTCGGTGCTGACAAACCGGACATCGGCCCCCAGGGCCGAGAGGTCGCGCGCTGCCGCCGCCCCCTCGGCCCCGCGCCGCCCGGCGATGATCAGGCGGCGGCAGCCGTCGGCGATCAGCCGTTCGGCGACCGCGCGGCCCAGCCCCTGGGTACCGCCGGTCACGACGGCGGTCGTATCCGTGTGAGGTGCCTCAGGCATAGGCGGCATCGCTTTGCCCCTTGACCCCGGTGATGTAGCTGACCACGTCCTGCCCGTCGGTTTCATCCCGGTTCAGGCTGGCGACGATCCGGCCCCGGCGGAAGACGACGATCCGGTCGACCAGATCAAAGACCTGCCTGAGATTGTGGGAAATTAGGATCATCGGAATGCCCCTGTCCTTCAGCCCCCGGATAATGTTTTCGACCTGCGCGGTTTCCTGCACCCCAAGGGCCGCCGTCGGTTCGTCCATGATGACAAGTTTCGAGGCGAAGGCCGCCGTCCGCGCAATCGCCACGCATTGCCGCTGCCCGCCCGACATGTTGCGGATCGGATTGTCGACATTGGGGATTTTCACGGCCGTGGTCTTCAGGGCCTCCATCGTACGGTCGCGCATCGCCTTGCGGTCCAGCCACGAGAAGGGGCCGAAGCGGAATTTGAACAGCTCGCGCCCCAGAAAGAGGTTCGAGGGCACATCCAGATCGTCGGCCAGCGCCAGGGTCTGAAACACCGTCTCGATCCCCGCCTCGCGCGCGGCAAGGGGGCCGGTGAAATTCACCTCTTGCCCGCCGAACAGGATCTGGCCCGCGCTGCGCTGCTCGACCGCGGTGACCTGGCGGACAAAGGTCGATTTACCCGCGCCATTGTCGCCCACCACCGCGACATGTTCGCCCTGACGCAGGATGAAATTCGCATCCTCCAGCGCATGGACGCCGCCATAGCGCTTGGTCAGGCCGCGTGTTTCCAGAATGATATCGCCCATGATTTACCCCCGCGACCGGTATTTCTGGCGCCATTGGTCCAGAACGACCGCGCCGACGATGATCGCGCCCTTGACCATTTCCTGATAGTAGGCGTCCAGCCGGATCGAGGTGAAGCCCGAGATGATCACCGAAAAGATCAGGGCGCCCAGCACCGTGCCGATGATCGACCCGCGCCCGCCCGACAGGCTGATGCCGCCGATGACGGCCATGGCGATGGCGTCAAGTTCATACATGACCCCCATGCCCGCCTGCGCCGTCAGGTTCTTGGAGGTCAGAAGGATGGCGGCAACCGCCGACAGAAGGCCCGCGATCGTATAGACCAGCACCTTGTGGCGATCGACATTGATCCCCGACATCCGCGCCGCCGCCTCGTTCGAGCCGATGGCATAGGACCTCTTGCCGTAAAGCGTATAGTTCATGACCACATGAAACAGGATCGCCAGAACGACAAAGACCACGGCTGGGTTCTGCCCTTCCCAGTGGAAAAGGCCAAAGGTCAGCGTACCCAGCATGTCGCCGTTCGACAGCTGGCCATAGCTTTCGGTCGGAAAGGAAATCGGATTGCCGTTCGACCACCAGCGCGAGGCGCCACGTGCCGACACCATCATGCCCAGCGTCGCGATGAAGGGCGGGATGCGGGTATAGGCGATCAGAAGGCCATTGATCAGCCCGGCCAGAATACCGCAGGCCATGCCGACCAGGATCGGCACCAGAACCGGCAGATCCATCCAGCCCGGCCCGAAGATCGCCTTGGGGTTCGGATTGCCATTGACCAGCGCTGTCTGCGCGAAACTCATCGTCACCATGGCCGTGGCCCCGACCAGCGAGCCGGACGACAGGTCGATGCCGCCGATGATGATGACCTGTGTCACCCCCAGCGCGATGATCCCGGTGATCGCCACTTGCAGGATGATGATATCCAGACGCTGCTGGTTGAAAAGGCCCGTCACATTGTCGCGCATGTTGAACAGGAACGAGCCGCCGTTCAGGCGGTTCAGCAGTTCGAAAATCACGGTGATGATCACCAGCGCCAGGAACACGTTCCATTCCGGTGCGCGGGTTCGTTTGGTCGGATCGTACTTCAGCCCCCCCAGGCCGTGCCCAGACTCTGATGCCCGCTGCGACATGCGCCGCCTCCCCCTTATTGCGGTTTCGTGGGTCCTGGCCCGTCAGGCAGGATCGGGGGCGGCGCGACCGCCGCCCCCGGCACTCGTGTACAAAGATCAGTTCTTCGACAGGTAATCGCCGATATTGTCGGGCGTCACGAGCTCGAAGGGCACCCAGACTTTCTGGTCAACCGCTTCGCCCTTCGACAGTTTGACCGCCGCATCCAGCGCGCCCGACCCCTGGGCCGCGGCGTTCTGGAACACGGTCACATCCAGATCGCCCGCCTGCATGGCCGCCAGCGCATCCTGCGTTGCATCGACACCGCCGACCTGCACCGACTTCATGTCGATGCCCGCCGCCTTCATCGCCTGAATGGCGCCGATCGCCATTTCGTCGTTGTTGGCGATCACGCCGTCAAAGGCTGTGCCGGCCGAGAGCCAGTTGGTCATCAGGGTCTGGGCCTGATCGCGCGACCAGTTGGCGGTCTGTTCGTCGATGATATTGACTTTGACGCCGCAATCCGCGCCGCCGATCACATCATGAATGTCGGCTGTCCGCTGCACAGCCGCCTGGTTCGACAGTTCGCCCTGCATGACATAGACATTGACCTCGGCCTTGCCCTCGGCCTTCCAGTTGGCGCAAAGCTGCTTGGTTTCCAGCGTGCCGCTGTCCACCTCGTTCGAGGCGACAAAGGCCTGATTGTCAGGCAGCGTGTCCAGGTTGACCGGCTGGCGGTTCACAAAGACCAGGGGCACATTCGCCGCCGCCGCCGCATCGGTCATCGCCTGGGTCGCCGAGGTGTCGACCGGGTTGACGATGATCGCCGATACGCCCGAGGCAATGAAATTGTTGATCTGGTCCAATTGCTTGGCCACATCATTCTGCGCATCCTCGATCTGCACCTTCAGGCCGCCGTCCTTGGCCTGCTTGTCGATCCCGTTGCGCAGCACAGTCAGAAAGTTGTCGTCAAACAGGGCCATCGACACGCCGATTCCGTCGGCCATAGCGGTGGTGCCCATCATCGCGGCGAAACCCGCCACCAGAAGCGTCTTTTTCATCATTCTCCTCCCGCGGGCGTCCGGCACGCCCTGTGATATTACGCCGGAGGCCCCGCTTGGCAGGGCCGCTCTTTTCGCCGGGTCAGGCGGCCTTGGCGCCAAGTTCCGACCCGATGAAATCCATGCTTTTGCGCAGCGCCCCCGCCGGATCGGCCAGCGCGTGGACCTCTGGCGCGAAGGCCTCGAACGACACAGGCCCGGCCCATCCGGCGGCATGCAGGGCCGCCAGCTGATCGACATTGCCCAGCCGGTCATGGCCATCGACCAGAACCCGGTGGGCATCGGTCATGTCCTCGGCCGCAATGGCCGGGGCGGTGACGCCCGAGATATGGACGATGCCGGTATGGTCGGGATAAAGCGCCCCGCCCCCCGCCAGAAAATGGTGGAACGTGTCATGGACCAGCCGGAACCGGCCCCAGGCATTCAGCGCCTCGATCGCCTCGACCGCTTCGGACTTATGGCGCAGCGCGCAGATGGCAAAGCCCAGGGGCTCGACCATGCCGACCAGATCGTGATCCTGAAGCATCGGTTTCAGATCGCGCAGGGCAAGGCGCAGGTTGGCCTGCCGTTCGCCGTTGCCCATCCCCTGATTGTCATTGCGCGGGATCAGGCTGACGGCCTCGGCCCCCGCCGCGCGGGCGATCTTCATCAGGGCCAGCGCCTCGGCCCGTTTGTCCGCCGACCAGTCGTTGAACCGTTTGACCTCGGCCAGTGCCAAAAGACGCAGGCCCGCCGCACGGACCCGCTCGCCCGCCGCCTCGGGCGACAACCCGTCGAACAAAGGCTGGGGCAGGTCGTTGCGCAATTCGATTCCGGCCATGCCCAGCGACCGCGCAAGGTCAAGCGTCGTGGCAAAGGACTGGCGGGCGACCGTCATATGGTTCAGCGCGAATGACAGCATGACCAGCTTCCCCCCGACCTTCGTGCCCGCCGGGACCAAGGGGCCCCCGAGTCGGGTAACGTGGGGCAGACTGTGGGGGGCGCCCCCGTCCGTCAATTCATCGGGGCGGATATTCCATCATTCGCGGCAATGCGCCGCGATGCAGAATGATGGTTTACTTCATCAGACAGTTTCACCGACATAGATTTCCGGCGGCAGGAAATGCTGGCCCAGAATGTCCGACCCGCCGGACAGGACCGCATCGCCCATCAGCCCGACCAGATCGGAGCAGAGCCGCTGCAAGGGCGTCGAAATCACCATGACCACATAGCGGTCCAGAAGGGCCGCCCGCGATTCCGGCGTCAGTTCATTGACGACCAGCACCACTTCGCCCGAGGCCCGCGCCTCGCGCAGCGCGGCAATCGCGCCCTCCATCCCGCCGCCCGCCAGATAGATGCCGCGCAGATCGGGATGGCGCTGCAACAGGTCCAGCGTCGCCTCGTAGGTCAGTTGCCGGGTTTCCAGATTGACCAATGTATCAAGGATGGTGAACTGCGGCGCCATCTCGCGGATATAAGACCGGAAGCCGGTTTCCCGCAGCTCGTGCCCGTGCCAGCGATAGCCGCCGACAAAGACGGCCAGCTTGCCGGGCCGGTGGATCGCGGTGCCCATCATCGACGCGGCGATGCGCCCGACCTTCAGATTGTTCAGTCCCAGATAGTTCTGCCGCACGCCCTGGGCAAAATCGTTCAGCAGGGCAAAACAGGGAATGCCCGCCGTCACCAGCCCCTCGACCGCTGCCGTCACCTCGTGATGGGTCACGGCGGTCGCGGCCACCGCATCGACGCGGCCGCGCATCCCCTCCATCAGCCGGGCAAAGTCACCGGGCGATTGCGAGGGCGCGAATTCGATCAAAGCCTCGCCGCGGATCGTCGGCGCCGCCGCGACCGCCGCCCGGATCTCGGCGGCGAAATTCTGGTAAAAGGCCTGGCGTTCCTTGTGCAGCACAAAGCCCAGCCGCATCACCGGCAGGTCGGTCTGCATCCGCTGTGCGATCAGGCTGACCCCGTGATAGCCGATCTTCTGCGCCGCCTCATAGACCCGCCGCGCCGTCGCCTCGCGCACCTTGATGCGGCCGTTCAGCACCCGGTCCACGGTCGCCGTGCTGACCCCGGCCGCAACAGCAAGATCATGGATCGTCGGTCGTTGCGCCATGGGGTTCCTGATTTCATCACATCATGTCTGAAGGAAATTATGATGAATTTTGATGCAATGACAAGTCCCCCCGATAGGCGGGCTGTCCGAAGCAACCTATCGTCGCCCCGACTCATGGTCAGGGAGGGCCATATGGGCAGACGCGACTATTCCCTTCTTGGGCCCGACGCACAGCGCGCGGTCGAAACCGGCCTTGCCGCCGCCGAATGGTATCACTCCGACCTGCCGCGCAAAGAGATGAAGGCGTTGATGGCGCGCGAGGATGGCCCGGCGATCCGCGATACGCTGATCCTTTTCGCGCTGATGATCCTGTTCGCTGCGGCGGGTATCGCCCTCTGGCCCGGCCTCTGGTCCCTGCCCTTCTGGCTGGCCTACGGCGTTCTTTACGGATCGGCGATGGATTCGCGCTGGCATGAGTGCGGCCATGGCACCGCCTTTCGCACGGGCTGGATGAACAATGCCCTTTACCAGATTGCCAGCTTCATGATGGTGCGCAATCCCGTCACCTGGCGCTGGAGCCATGCACGCCACCATACCGATACGATCATCGTCGGTCGCGACCCCGAAATCGCCGTCATGCGCCCGCCCGAATTCGCCCGGCTGGTCCTGAACCTGTTCGGCATTCTTGATGCGCTGACCGGCTGGGGCCGGATGCTGCTGAACGCCTCGGGCCGTCTGGACCCGGAGGAGGCGACCTTTATCCCCGACAGCGAAAAGCCCAAGGTGATCCGCGTGGCCCGTATCTGGCTGGCGATCTATGGCGCAACCCTTGCGCTGGCGCTGTGGGCGGGGTCGGTCCTGCCCCTGATGCTGGTCGGCTTGCCCCGCCTTTATGGGGCCTGGCACCATGTGATGACCGGCCTTCTGCAGCATGGCGGGCTGGCCGACAATGTCACCGACCATCGGCTGAATTCGCGCACTGTCCTGATGAACCCGGTCAGCCGCTTCATCTATTGGAACATGAACTACCATGTCGAACATCACATGTTCCCGATGGTGCCCTATCACCGGCTGCCCGACCTGCATGTCCGGATCAGGGACGATCTGCCTGCCCCCTGCCCCTCGATCCTGGCGGGCTACCGGCAGATGTGGCCCGCGCTGCGTCGACAACTGGCCTATGAGGATTACTACCTGCGCCGCGACCTGCCGCCGACCGCGCGGCCCTATCGCGAGGATTTCCACCAAAGGGCGCTGGGCGCCGTCGCTGAATGAGGGGACATATGGACTGGATCGACGCCTGCGCCACCGACGATATCGAGCCTGAGGATGTGATCCGCTTCGACCACGGGGGCCGGACCTTTGCCCTCTATCACAGCCCTGACGGCGACTTTTTCTGCACCGACGGGCTTTGCACCCATGAGGGGGTCCATCTGGCCGAGGGGCTGGTGATGGATTACACGATCGAATGCCCGAAACATAACGGCCAGTTCGACTATCGCACCGGTGCGGCCAAACGCGCCCCGGTCTGCGAGGCGCTGCGCACCTACAAGGTCCGGGTTCATGCAGGTCGCGTTCTGATCGAGGTGCCCTGATGGCCGCCCTGACCGTTGCCGATCTTCGGGCCGCGCGGGGCAGCCACAGGTTTGCCATGCTGCGCGTCGAGACGCTGGACGAGGCTGCGGCCGCCCACAGCGCCGGGGTTGAACTTCTGTCGGTGCCGCCCGCGATGATCTATGATCGCCGCTTCCGCGAGGCGGCGCCCGATGCCTTTGCCTTTCCTGGCGAGAATTACTTTGAAATCGGCGGGACCGACGATTTCCTGCGCTGGGCCTTTCCGCTGATGAAACAGGGGGCGGACGCGGTCTATTGTTCGGGATCGCTTGCCACCGTCCGGGCGCTGGCCGACCATGGCATTCCGGTCTGCGGCCATGTCGGGCTGATCCCGTCGAAACGCACCTGGACCGGCGGGTTCAGGGCGGTTGGCAAGACGCTGGAGACCGCGCAACTGGTCTGGCGCCAGGTCCGGGCACTGGAACGCGCCGGCGCCTTTGCCGTGGAAATCGAAGTGGTGCCCCAGGCCATCACCCGCGCCATTGCCGAACGCACCAGCCTTTTCCTTATTTCCATGGGCGCGGGGTCGGCGGGCCATGCGCAGTATCTTTTTGCCGACGATGTCCTGGGCCAGAACCGGGGCCATGTGCCGCGCCATGCCAAGGTCTATGCCAACCTTGCCGCCGAATATGACCGGCTGCAGGGCCTGCGGACCGACGCGATGCGCCGCTTTGCGGACGAGGTTCATCAGGGTCTTTTTCCCGCGCCGCAATATGACGTTGACTGCGAGGCCGAGGTGGTCGGTGCCTTTCGCGACTGGCTGGATCAGGAAAAGGAATGACGATGCTGAACGTGGGACTGATCGGCACCGGCTTCATGGGCAAGGCCCATGCGCTGGCCTGGGCGGCGGCGGGGCGGGTGATGGGCGATCTGCCGCCCGTACAGCTGGCGGTTCTGTGCGACACGCCGCTGGACAAGGCAAGCGCGATGGCCAGCCAATTCGGCTTTGCGCGGGCGACGGACGATTGGCGGGCACTGGTCGCCGATCCCGGCGTTGATGTCGTCTCGATCACCACGCCGAACGGGCTTCACCGCCAGATGGCGATTGCGGCGCTGCAGGCGGGCAAGCATGTCTGGTGCGAAAAGCCGATGGCCCTGACGCTGCCGGATGCGCTTGCCATGGCCGGGGCGGCGCGCGAGGCCGGGCGCGTGACACTTCTGGGCTATAATTACATCCGCAACCCGGCCTTTCGCCATGCCTGCCGCCTGATCGCGGCGGGCCGGATCGGCAGACCTGTCCATTTCCGTGGCTGGGTGGACGAAGACTATCAGGCCGATCCCGACCTGCCCTGGACCTGGCGGGCACGAACCGCCGATGCGGGCCTTGGAACGCTTGGCGATCTTGGCTGCCATCTGGTGTCGATGATGCTGAACCTGATGGGTCCGGTCGACAGCCTGATCGCCGACATGCAGACCATTCACCAGACCCGGCCCCTGCCCGATGGCGGCCGCGCGGCCGTGGAAAACGAAGATACCGCGACCGCGATCCTGCGCTTTGCCTCGGGCGCGCAGGGGTCGCTCTCGACCTCGCGTTCGGCCTGGGGGCGCAAGAACCGGCTGGACTGGGAAGTGCATGGCACCGGCGGCATGATCGCCTTTGCCCAGGAACGGATGAACGAACTGCAGCTTTACGTCAACGAAGGGCCGGGCGCCGAGGCCGGGTTCCGCACCATCCTCACCGGCCCCGCCCATTCGCCCTATGGCGCCTTCACCCCTGCCCCCGGCCACCAGCTGGGCTTCAACGACCTGAAGGTGATCGAGGCGGCGGAACTGATCGGCGCCATCGCTGGCGGTGCCCCCGCCTGGCCCGACTTTGCCGAAGGCGTCCGGATCGAGCGGATCATCCACGGCATCGCGGACGCGGCCACCAGCGGCGAACGGCGACCGTTCGGCGCGGGCGAGGCGTAGGGCGCAGAGGCCTGACGGGTCAAGCGAATCGGCGGGGAAGAACCGGCCTTTCGCCCCCAGGGCAATTGCATTTGACCTTTATGCGCACCGCGCCCCGGACTTGATCCGGGGCCTCTGCCGGGCCAGGAGGCCCCGGATCAAGTCCGGGGCGCGATGTCGGGGCGGAACACAGGCGCCAGATAGGGGACGTGGCCCGGTCCGAGCGCGGGAGCGACCAAATGCAATTGCCCTGCTTTCGCCCCTCTCAGCCTTTGAACAGCCCCGTGACCCGCGACCAGAGCGGCCCGATGATCCGTGTTGCCACCGGAATCAGTGCCAGCCCCAGCGCCAGCCCAAAGACCCCGTCCACCGCCGCCGCAACCAGCCAGTGGACCAGCCCCGCCGCGCCGCCTGCGTGATGGGCCGCGGCCTCTGCCCAGCCCTCGATCCTATGCGCCGGTCCGCCCCAGCCCAGCACCTTGGCGCCATGCAGGATGATCGACCCGCCGACCCACAGCATCGCCGCCGTCCCGACGGCGGACAGAACCGCCATCAGGCGCGGCATGGCCAGAACCAGCCCGCGCCCCAGCGCCCGCGTCAGGCCGGTTCGTCCGCGCCGCGCCAGATACAGGCCGATATCATCCATCTTCACGATCAGCGCCACAGTGCCATAGACGGCGATGGTGATCCCCACGGCAACCAGCGCCAGTGCCAGCGCCTGCATCCAGACCGACCCGACGGGAAGGGCCGCCAGCGCGATCGTCATGATCTCGGCCGACAGGATGAAATCGGTCTTGATCGCGCCGGCGATCTTTTCCGCCTCCAGATGCGCAGGGTCCTTGATGTCGAAATCCTCTTCCACCCCATGATCGGCATGGGGCAGCACGACATGCAAAAGCTTTTCCGCCCCCTCGAAACAGAGATAGGCCCCGCCGATCATCAACAAGGGCGTGATCGCCCCGGGCCAGAAGGCGGACAACAGCAGGGCGGCAGGCAGCAGCACCAGAAGCTTGTTGCGGATCGAGCCGAGCGCAATGCGCCAGATGATCGGCAGTTCGCGGTCGGCGGCAAAGCCATGCGCATATTTCGGCGTCACCGCAGCATCGTCGATGACCACACCCGCCGCCTTGGTCCCGGCCTTGGCCGCCGCCGCCGCCACATCGTCCAGCGAGGCCGCCGCAACCTTGGCAATCGCCGCCACATCATCGAACAGCGCCAGAAGTCCGCTCATCCCACCCTCCGGAAAACCGGTCCTATACCTAGGGCGGCATGCCGGTTTCGCAAGCACAAACGGCGGTCCCGCCGCCGATCCGACATTTTCGCCGTCTGCGCCCCCAAGGTTCCGGTTGACTTCCCCTGCCCGCCCACCGCTCTATCCTTGCGCCCGCCAACAGGGGCGGGGCCGGGCGGATGAACTTATGACGAACCCTATTGCCTTTGCGCTGGCACTGCTGCTGATCGCAGCCCTTGCCTTGGATATTCTGGCCTTTCAGGGCACCCATGCGCTGTTTCTGGCGCGGCGTTTTGCCGAACTTGCCGATTGGATCGCTTTCTGGCGCTGACAGGGTCAGACTTTGGTTGACGCTGCGCGCGAATTTTGCTGTTAGCGATAGGGCATATCCCGTCGCGAACGGGTCATTCAGGAGGCGACAATGGCGGTAAAAGTTGCGATCAACGGATTTGGCCGTATTGGCCGGAACGTTCTGCGGGCAATCGTGGAATCGGGCCGCACAGATATAGAAGTCGTGGCCATCAACGACCTTGGTCCGGTCGAGACGAACGCCCATCTGGTGCGCTTTGACAGCGTCCATGGCCGCTTCCCCGGCGAGGTCACCACCGGCGCCGACTGGCTGGATGTGGGCCGTGGCCATATTCACGTGACAGCCCTTCGCAACCCGGCCGAATTGCCCTGGAACCACATCGATATCGTGATGGAATGCACGGGCATCTTCACCTCGAAGGAAAAATGCGCCGCCCATCTGGAAAACGGCTCCAAGCGCGTGCTGATCTCGGCGCCGGGCGACGGGGCGGACAAGACCATCGTCTATGGCGTCAACCATGACACGCTGACCAAGGACGATATCGTCGTCTCGAACGCCTCCTGCACGACGAACTGCCTGTCGCCGGTCGCCAAGGTCCTGAACGATGTGATCGGCATCGAAAAGGGCATGATGACCACGATCCACAGCTATACCGGCGACCAGCCGACGCTGGATACGATGCACAAGGATCTCTACCGCGCCCGCGCTGCGGCCCTGTCGATGATCCCGACCTCGACCGGTGCGGCCAAGGCGGTCGGCCTGGTGCTGCCGGCGCTGAAGGGCAAGCTGGACGGTTTTGCCATTCGCGTGCCTACGCCCAACGTTTCGGTCGTCGACCTCAAGTTCATCGCCAAGCGCGCGACCAGCGTCGACGAGATCAATGGCGCGATCAAGGCCGCCGCCGAAGGCCCGCTGAAAGGCATTCTGGGCTATACCAAGTTCAAGAATGTCTCGTCCGACTTCAACCATGATCCGCATTCCTCGATCTTCCATATGGATCAGACCAAGGTCATGGATGGCACGCTTTGCTCGGTTCTGAGCTGGTATGACAATGAATGGGGCTTCTCGAACCGCATGGCTGATACGGCCGTCGCCATGGGCAAACTTATCTGAATTTGCCAATTAATTCAGCAAAACGGGCGCGAATTGCGCCCGTTTTTGCATTTCTTAGCCATGCATTTCATGCATACCTGAATTCATCAATTGGCAGTTGCTGCAGCGCAGAATTGCTCCATATTCATTCGTGTCGGACGGAAAGCCCGATGGAACGAAGGAATGAAACGATGCTGACGATGTTCAAGAAGCTGCGCGCCGCCTGGCCCGCTTCGAAAGGCAGCAACACCACGCATGTGCCGATGGACTGGCATGTGCAGTCACTGACCCGCCGGTCGGCCTAGGCCGATCGTCACCGGGGCGCGCGAAAGGCGCCCAAACCAGGGCAAGGGCAGAATGCGCTGCCGCCCACACCAAAGGAAATGAACATGTTTACGATGATCAACACTGTCAAAAGCTCGGTCGAAAAACACATCCGCTATCGCCGCACGGTCAACGCGCTGCGTGCGCTGCCGAACCAGACTGCGTGGGACCTTGACCTCTTTCAGGGCGACGCTGAACGCCTAGCCCGTCGCGCGGTCTACGGCGCCTGATCGGGACCAGACTGTAGGGAAAAGGCGGTGCTTCGGCGCCGCCTTTTCTTTTGCGTCTAAAGCGCCCGCGCAATCGCCGAGGCAAGCCGGGCATTGTTCAGGACCAGTGCGATATTGGCCGCCAGCGACCGGCCATTCGTCAGCTCGAAGATCCGCTGAAGCAGAAAGGGCGTTACCGCCTTGGCGGCAATTCCCTGCGCCGCCGCCTCGGCCAAAGCCCGTTCGATCACGGGCACGATAACCGCGCGCGGGATTTCGTCGCCTTCGGGGATCGGATTGGCCACCAGCTGCCCCCCCGGCAGGCCAAGCCGCCCCCGCATCCGGTGCGCGGCGGCAATGTCGGCAGCCTGATCCATCCTGAGCGGCGCCATCAGGCCCGACGCACGCGACCAAAAGGCCGGAAAATCCGCCTGACCAAAGGCGATGACCGGCACCCCCAGCGTTTCCAGCACCTCCAGCGTCTTCGGCAGGTCGAGAATCGCCTTGGCCCCCGCCGCCACCACCGTGACCGGCGTCTGGGCCAGTTCGCGCAGGTCGGCGGAAATGTCGAATGTCCGTTCCGCCCCCCGGTGAACGCCGCCGATCCCGCCGGTGGCAAAGACCGCGATCCCGGCCAGATGCGCACAGATCATCGTCGCGGCCACGGTCGTCGCCCCGGTCGCACCCATGGCCAGACAGGCCGCCAGATCGGCCCGCGACAGTTTCATCACGCCTTTCGCTTGCGCCAGCCGCTCCAGCTCGACCGCGTCCAGCCCGATATGGATGCGCCCGCCCATGACGGCGATGGTTGCGGGCACTGCACCTGCCGCCCGCACTTCGGCCTCGACCCGCTGCGCCGTTTCCAGATTCTGTGGGTATGGCATGCCATGGGTGATGATCGTCGATTCCAGCGCAACAATCGCCCGGCCCTCGGCCCGCGCCTGCCGAACCTCGGCGGAAAAGACCAAAGGCAGGTCACTCATGATCCGATATCTCCTGACACATAAAGGGCCGCCGCCTCCAGTGCCGCAGCCAGCGCCGCATCGCGCCCGGCCCCCCGCCGTTCGGCGACCAGATGGGCGGCCATGAACGTATCGCCCGCCCCGGTGACGCGCGTCACCAGAACCGGGCGCGGGGCGGCGGTCACCACCCCCTGCCCCGCGTAGCCGTCCGCCGCCGGTCGCCCGCCATCAGTGACCAGAACCCGGGCCGCCCCCCGCGCCATCAACCCCGCCGCCGCATCGGCAGCCTGGTCAAACCGGCGCTGGCAAATAAGCCCCGCCTCCTCCAGGTTGACATAGATCGTCGCATTGGGGGCGGCCAGCAAGGGCAGCAACCGCTCGGCCTTGCCGGGCGACGCGGGCGCGATCCGCAGATCGGCCGCCGCGAAAAGGGGCGAGCGGGCGATGTCGGACAAAAGCCCGGTCGTCAGATTGCCATCCAGTGCGATCGGCCCTGCCCAGGGCGCCGCCCCGGACCCCAGGGCGCCGTCACCCAGGGGGCGCAGGATCTTGTCGCCCGCCGCCTCCAGCGAATGGGCGTCGGCAATGGCGGCGATCAGGCCATTGCCGCCCTCGACCGCCATGTAGCGGTCGGTCGGCAGATCGTCGGACCGATAGGCAAAGCGGCAGTCGACCCCCAGCCGCGTGACGGCGGCAACCAGCTCGTCCCCCTCGGCATCGCGGCCGATCGCCGTCAGCGCGGCAGGCCGCAGGCCGAACCGCGCCAGCGTCATGGCGATGTTCAGCGCCACGCCCCCCGGCAGCCGCGTGATCCGGCCCGGCACATCGGCCCCCGCCCCCATATGGGCGGGCGTGCGACCGATGATGTCCCACAGGACCGATCCGATGCACAGAATGTCAGGCCTATCCGTCATGCCCCCTATCTGCCGCGCCGCGCGCGGGGCTGCAATGGGCAAAGGCCGCGCACCATGGCATGATCGGCCGGACAGGAGGGATGCGATGACCTATGCCGGGCTGCCGCAAGGCACATTCACCTATCTTGCCGCGCTGGCGGACAACAACAACCGCGACTGGTTTGAAAGCCACCGCGCCGATTATGACCGGCTGTGGCTGGCGGCCGGTCTTGACCTGATCGCCGCGCTGGCGCCGCATCTGACAGGGATGCAGCCCCGCCTGTTGGCCGTGCCGAAACTGAACCGGTCGCTGCGGCGCATTCACCGGGATGTGCGCTTTTCGGCGGACAAACGCCCCTATCAGCCCTGGCTGCATCTCATTCTGTCGACCGGCCCCGCCTTCAACAAGGTGCCGGGCATGCATATTGTCCTGACACCACAGGGTCTGGGCTATGGCGCGGGCCATTATGGCCTTGATCCCGCGGCGCTTGACCGGATGCGCCAGCGCATCCTGAACCGGGCCGAGCGGGAGTGTCTGCTGGCCGCCCTGGCCCAGGCAGAAACGGTCGACAGCCGCCTTGACCCGCCCGACCTTGCCCGCCTGCCCAAAGGCTACGCACCCGCGCCCGACTGGGACCATCTTCTGCGCCGCAAAGGCCTGATCGCGCGCACCCAAACTGATCTGCCCGCCCCCGGCTGGCTTTTCACCCCCAAGGCCCCGGCCCGCCTGATCGCCCTTGTTCAGGCGCATCTGCCCCTTCTGGCCTGGCTGACCGCCTGACAGCTTTCATTGTGGCCCAAATATCCCCGCCGGAGGCATCCGCCCCACCCGCCCCGCGCCACGCCAGGGGTTGCACCCCGCCGAAAAACCGCCTATACGCGCGCCACTTCACAGGCGAGGTGCGGGCTTTCGGGACAGACATCCCCGGCGGTCCACCGGTTGCCCCGGACTATCCGGGGTGAAATCACCCCGCTCAGGCGCAAACCGGAAAGGAACAAGGCATGGCGCTTCCCGAATTTTCCATGCGTCAGCTTCTTGAAGCTGGCGTTCACTACGGCCACCAGACCCAACGCTGGAACCCGCGGATGGCGGAATACATCTACGGCGACCGCAATGGCATCCATATCATCGACCTGACCCAGACCGTCCCGATGCTGGACGCGGCCCTGAACGTGGTCCGTGAAACCGTGGCCAAGAACGGCCGCATCCTGTTTGTCGGCACCAAGCGCCAGGCCCAGAAAGCCGTCGCCGAAGCCGCCGAAAAATGCGCCCAGTACTACATGAACCACCGCTGGCTGGGCGGCACGCTGACCAACTGGAAAACCGTGTCCCAGTCGATCGCGCGTCTGAAGCAGATCGACGAAGTCATGGCCCATGGCGCCGACGGCCTGACCAAAAAAGAACGTCTGGGGATGGAGCGCGAGCAGGCCAAGCTGCAGGCTTCGCTGGGCGGCATCCGTGAAATGGGCGGCCTGCCCGACCTGATCTTCGTCATCGACGTTGGCAAGGAAGACCTGGCCATCCTGGAAGCCAACAAGCTGGGCATCCCGGTCGTCGCCGTTGTCGACACCAACTGCTCGCCCAAGGGCGTCAACTACATCATCCCCGGCAACGACGACGCGGCCCGCGCCATCGCGCTGTATTGCGATCTGGTCAGCCGTGCGGCGCTGGACGGCATGTCGGCGCAGATGGGCGCCGCCGGTGTCGACCTTGGCGCGCTGGCAGAAGCCCCGGCCGAAGTGCTGAGCGCGGACGCCGACGCCTGATCAGGGACGGGGCACCTGCCCCGTCACACAAATTTCATCGGGCGGGGATAGTCCCCGCCTGACCCATTCCTAGGATATGAAGGAGAGCGGGCATGACGATCACCGCCAGCATGGTGAAAGACCTGCGCGAAGCAACCGGCGCAGGCATGATGGATGCCAAAAAGGCGCTGACCGAAACCGGCGGCGACATGGAAGCCGCCGTTGACTGGCTGCGCACCAAAGGCCTGGCCAAGGCCGCGAAAAAGGCCGACCGCGTTGCGGCCGAAGGCCTGATCGGCGTCGCCGTCCGCGCGGGTCGCGGCGTTGCGGTCGAGCTGAACTCGGAAACCGATTTCGTCGCCAAGAACGCCGACTTCCAGGCCCTGGTCCGCGAGATCGCCAATGTGGCGCTGGAAACCGCCAATTCGGTCGAGGTGCTGCACCAGACCCATCTGAACGGCAAGCCGGTGTCGGAAGTTCTGACCGACGCCATCGCCCGCATCGGCGAGAACATGACGCTGCGCCGCCTGCATGTGCTGGAAGGCGACACGATCGTCCATTATGTCCACAATGCCGCCGCTGACGGCATGGGCAAGATCGGCGTCCTGGTCGCGCTGAAAGGCACTGACAACGGCATCGGCAAGCAGATCGCCATGCATATCGCCGCTGCAAACCCGATGGCTTTGTCCGAAGCCTCGCTTGACCCGGCGATTGTCGAGCGTGAGCGTACGGTCCAGACCCAGAAAGCGCTGGAAGAAAATGCCACTTCGGCCAAGCCGAAGCCCGAGGCGGTGATCCAGAACAACATCATCCCCGGCCGGATGAAGAAGTTCCTGGAAGAAGTGACGCTTCTGAACCAGAAGTTTGTCATGAACCCCGACATCACCGTCGAGCAGGCCGCCAAAGAGGCCGGTGTCGAAGTGACCGGCTTTGCCCGCGTCATGGTCGGCGAAGGCATCGAGAAGAAGGAAGAGGATTTCGCCGCCGAGGTCGCCAAGACCCTGCAAGGCGCCTGATCTTCTGACCAGCACTAGGAAACGCGGCCCTTCGGGGCCGCGTTTTGCATGTCTGGGCCCTGCCAACCGCCCGGACGACCAAAGAAAAAGGTGCGGTCCGCAGGAACCGCACCCTTTACCGACGCGCCACATCTGTTGGGGATGAGGACAGGGCGCGATCTCGGTGCGCGCCTGCCCGGGTAAAATAACCCCGACAGGCGCATCCGGTTTCCCGGTGCCGCCAGTTCCACCCCGAAAATACGGGGCCTTCCCGGCTGCGTGTCCCTGGCTTTCGCCACCACTCACGGAACATGGCCGTTCTACCGCCTTACGCGACGGCAACAAAGTCAGGAAAACCTTACCTCTGACCGAAGCCCGGTTGGGACATAAGTCTATCTGTTTGTTTTTGTGATCTAATTCGCCGCAAAGGCCACGCCCTGCTTCAGATCGGGCACGACAAAAATCTGATTCTGAAACGAGGCCTTCAGCACCGCCTGCGCCGTCGTTTCCACATCCAGAACATCACGGG
>CAZKJZ010000011.1:0-34889 GCA_964553145.1 uncultured Frigidibacter sp.
TCCCAGTTGTAATAGACCTTCTTGTAGGGGCAGGCCGAAACGCACATCCGCCAGCCGCGGCATTTTTCCTGATCAATCAGCACGATGCCATCCTCTTCGCGCTTGTAGATGGCACCCGAGGGGCAGGCCGCCGCGCAGGCCGGGTTCAGGCAGTGTTCGCACAGGCGCGGCAGATACATCATGAAGGTGTTTTCGTACTGGCCGTAGATTTCCTTCTGGATGTTCTCGAAATTGTAATCCTTCGACCGCAGGGCGAATTCCCCGCCCAGGATTTCCTCCCAGTTCGGGCCCTTGACGATCTTCTCCATCCGCTCGCCGGTGATCTTGGACCTTGGCCGCGCAGTGGGAAAGGCGGTCATCTCGGGGGCGGATTTCAGGTGGTCGTAGTCGAAATCGAAGGGCTCGTAATAATCGTCGATCTCGGGCAGGTCGGGGTTGCCGAAGATATTGGCCAGGATGCGCCATTTGCTGCCCTGCCGGGGCTGCAAGGTGCCTTTGGCGGTCCGCACCCAGCCGCCGTTCCAGCGTTTCTGGTTTTCCCAATCGGTCGGATAACCGGTGCCGGGCTTGGTTTCGACATTGTTGAACCAGGCGTATTCAACGCCTTCTCGGCTGGTCCAGACATTCTTGAAGGTGACCGAACAGGTGTGGCAGCCGATGCATTTGTCGAGGTTCAGCACCATGCCGTTTTGCGCGCGGATTCTCATTCTGCAGCCTCCGAAACCGGGGTGTCGAGCCAGTCGACCTTGCGCAACTTGCGCACGATCACGAATTCATCGCGGTTGCTGCCGACGGTGCCATAGTAGTTGAAGCCATAGCTCAGCTGGGCATAGCCGCCGATCATATGGGTCGGCTTCAGCACCGTGCGCGTCACCGAATTGTGGATGCCGCCGCGATTGCCGGTCTTTTCCGAACCGGGCGTGTTCACGATCTTTTCCTGGGCATGATACATGAACAGCGTGCCCTGCTTGATCCGCTGGCTGACCACGACACGGGCGGTCAGCGCACCGTTGGTGTTATAGGCTTCGACCCAGTCGTTATCGACAAGACCGGCCTTCTGGGCATCGACCTCGGACATCCAGACCACCGGCCCGCCGCGGTTCAGCGTCAGCATCAGCAGGTTGTCGGAATAGGTCGAATGGATGCCCCATTTCTGGTGGGGCGTGATGAAGTTCAGCACCACATGCGGCTGGCCGGCATCGGTATTGACCCTTGCCGTGATGGTCTTCAGGTCGACCGGCGGGCGGTAGCCAACAAAGCCCTCGCCAAAGGCCCGCATCCACAGATGATCCTGATAAAGCTGCTGGCGACCCGACAGGGTGCGCCACGGGATCAGTTCGTGAACGTTGGTATAACCGGCGTTGTAGCAGACCTCATCCGATTCAATCCCCGACCAGGTCGGTGAAGAGATGATCTTGCGCGGTTGCGCCGCAATGTCGCGGAACCTGATCTTGGTGTGATGCGCCCCCTCGGCCAGATGGGCGTGGTGGCGCCCGGTCGGCTTTTCCAACTCCTGCCAGGCTTTCACCGCCACTTCGCCATTGGTTTCGGGGGCGAGCATCAGGATCATCTCGGCGGCGTGGATCGCGCTGTCCAGACGCGCCATGCCCTGGGTGATGCCATCTTCCTGCACCACGCCGTTGAGGTCACGCAACAGCTGCACCTCGGCCTTGGTGTCCCAGGCGATGCCCTTGCCGCCGTTGCCAAGCTTGTCCAGCAAAGGCCCGACAGCGGTGAACTTCTTGTAAAGGTTCGGATAATCCCGCTCCACCGCGATGTAGTTCGGTGCGGTCTTGCCGGGGATCAGGTCACATTCGCCTTTCTTCCAGTCGCGCACCTGCGGCTGGGCCAATTCGCCGGGCGTGTCATGCTGCAGCGGCAGTTGCACCACATCGGTTTCCACGCCCAGCACTTCGGGGGCCACTTCCGAGAACTTCTTCGCGATGGATTTGAAAATCTCCCAGTCGGACTTGCTCTCATAGGCCGGGTCCACCGCCGCCTGCAGCGGGTGGATGAACGGGTGCATGTCTGACGTGTTCAGATCGTCCTTTTCGTACCAGCTCGCCGTGGGCAGCACGATGTCGGAATAGACGCAGGTGGTGGACATGCGGAAGTCGATGGTCACCAGCAGGTCAAGCTTGCCCTTCGGTGCCTCGTCATGCCACCTGGCTTCGACCGGCATCACGCCGCCCTCTTCGGCCAGATCACGGCCCAGAACGCCGTGCTGGGTGCCCAGCAGGTGCTTGAGGAAATACTCATGCCCCTTGCCGGAGGATCCCAGCAGGTTGGACCGCCAGACGAACAGGTTGCGCGGCCAGTTTTCCGGCGCATCCGGGTCCTCGCAGGACATCTGCAAGGCGCCGGATTTCAGGTTTTCGGCCACGAAGGCGGGAACGTCCCGTCCCGCCGCCCTGGCCTGCCGGCCCACCTCCAGCGGGTTGGTTTTCAGCTGCGGGGCCGAGGGCAGCCAGCCCATCCGCTCGGCCCGGATGTTGTAGTCGATCAGCGACATATCCCAATCGCCGGCCGGGGCGGTGGGCGACAGGATTTCGCTGGGGCGCAGGGTCTCATAACGCCACTGGTCGGTATGGGCATACCAGGCGCTTGTCGCGTTCATCTGGCGCGGCGGGCGGTTCCAGTCGAGCGCGAAGGCCAGGGGCATCCAGCCGGTCTGCGGCCTGAGCTTTTCCTGGCCGACATAATGCGACCAGCCGCCGCCTTCCTGACCGATGCAGCCGCACATCACCAGCATGTTGATGATGCCGCGATAGGCCATGTCCATGTGGTACCAGTGGTTCAGGCCGGCGCCGAGGATCACCATCGACTTGCCCCGGGTCTTTTCGGCATTGTCGGCAAAGGCGCGGGCGACAGCGACGATCCGGTCCGCCGGAACGCCGGTGATCTTCTCGGCCCAGGCGGGGGTATAGGGCTGGTCCTGATCGTAGGTGCGGGCCACTGCAGCGCCGCCCAGACCGCGATCAAGGCTGTAATTGGCGCAGAGCAGATCGAACACCGTCGCCACCAGGGCCACTTCGCCACTGGCCAGCGTCACCCGCCTGGCGGGCACGTTGCGGGTCAGCACCTCGGGGTGGTCGCATTTCACGAAATTGGGCGTGGCCTGACCGCCGAAATAGGGGAAGTCGACGCCCACGACCGCATCATGGTCGCCATCGAGAATCTGGCTCAGCCGCAGGCGGGCCTCGGCCCCCTTGGCGCGCTGCTCGAGATTCCACTTGCCCGACTCGCCCCAGCGGAAGCCGATTGAGCCATTGGGGGCCACGACCGAGCCGGTGGTTTCGTCCCAGGCCACGGTCTTCCAGCCGGGATTGTTGGCCTCGCCCAAGGCGCCGTCGAAATCCTCGGCGCGCAACTGGCGGCCCGGCACCAGACGGCCGTTCTGGTCGTCCAGCCGCACCAGCAGCGGCATGTCGGTATAATTGCGGGCGTAGTCTTCGAAATACTCGGCCTGGCGGTCGAGGTGGTATTCGCGCAGGATCACATGGCCCATCGCCATCGCCAGCGCCGCATCGGTGCCGGCCTGCGGCGCCAGCCAGATGTCGCCGAACTTGGCCGCTTCGGAATAATCCGGGCTGATCACGGCGGACCGCGCCCCGCGATAGCGCGCCTCGGTGTAGAAATGCGCGTCGGGGGTGCGGGTCTGCGGCACGTTGGAGCCCCAAAGCAGCAGGAACCCCGCATTGTACCAATCCGCCGATTCCGGCACGTCGGTCTGTTCACCCCAGGTCTGGGGGCTGGCCGGCGGCAGGTCGCAATACCAGTCGTAGAACGACATGCAGGTGCCGCCCAGCAGCGACAGATAGCGGGTGCCGGCGGCATAGCTGACCATCGACATCGCCGGGATCGGCGAAAAGCCGAACACCCGGTCGGGGCCATAGGTCTTGGTGGTATGGGCATTGGCGGCGGCGATGATCTCGGTCGCCTCGTCCCAGGTGGCGCGCACGAAGCCGCCCTTGCCACGGGTCTGCACATAGGAGGCACGCGCCTTGGCATCGGCCTGCAGCGCCGCCCAGGCGGCAACCGGCGTCAGCGTCGCGCGCAGGCGGCGCCATTCCCGCATCAGCCGGCCCCGGATCAGCGGGTTCTTCACCCGGTTGGCGGAGTAGAGATACCAACTGTAGGAGGCGCCACGCGCACAGCCTCTCGGTTCATGGTTGGGCATGCCGGCGCGGGTGCGTGGATAGTCGGTCTGCTGGGTTTCCCAGGTCACGATGCCGGATTTGACGTAGATCTTCCAGCTGCACGACCCGGTGCAGTTCACCCCATGGGTCGAGCGCACGATTTTGTCATGCCGCCAGCGGTTGCGGTAGACATCCTCCCAATCGCGGTTCTCGCGGGTGACCTGGCCATGGCCGCCGGCGAATTGCTCAAGTTCCTTGGACCGGAAGAAGTTCAGACGATCAAGAAGGTGGCTCATGGCTCTCTCGCTCCGGTTCAGGCGGTTTGCGCCAGGGCAGCGCCGCCCCGGCCATGTTCGATATCGTGCAAAAGGCCGCCGCGCCGGGTGTAGAAACCCCAGGTCAGCACCAGGCACAGCCCATAAAAGCCCAGGAAACCCCAGAGCGCCGCCACCGGGCTGCCGGTCATGGCGATCGAGCTGCCATAGGCTTTGGGGATGAAGAAGGCCCCGAAGGCCGCGATGGCACTGGTGAAGGCGATGATCGCGGCACCTTCGCGGCCAGCTTGGCGTTGCTGATCGTCGCGGCCCAGCTTGGGCATCAGGCGCGGAATCTCGCGGCTCATGATGATCGGGATCATCTGGAAGGTTGACGCGTTGCCAACCCCGGTCAGGAAGAACAGCACCATGAAGGCAGCGAAGAAGCCCACGAAGCTGCCCGCGCCACCACCCGAGGGTAGAAAACTGATCACCCCGAACACCGCAACGATCATGCCGACAAAGGTCCAGAAGGTAACCCGCCCGCCGCCGAAGCGGTCTGCGACCCAGCCGGTGCCCGCCCGGCTAAGGGCGCCGACCAAGGGGCCAAGGAACACGAACTGCAGCGCGTTGACCTCTGGGAACATCAGCTTGGCCAAAAGCGGGAAGCCCGCGGAATAGCCGATGAAGCTGCCGAAGGTGCCGGTGTACAGAACGCACATCAGCCAGTTGTGCTTGCGGCTGAAGATGATCGCCTGTTCAGCAAAGCTCGCCTTCGCGTCGGCGATGTCGTTCATCCCAAGCCAGGCCGCCACGGTGGCAGCAATGATGAACGGCACCCAGACAAAGCCCGCGTTCTGCATCCACAATTGGCCGCCCGCACTCATCACTTGCGGCTGACCACCAAGGGCGCCGAACACGCCGGTGGTGATGACGATCGGCACCAGAAACTGCATGACTGACACGCCCAGATTGCCCAGACCCGCATTCAGCGCCAGCGCATTGCCCTTTTCGGCCTTGGGGAAGAAATAAGAGATATTGGCCATCGACGAGGCAAAGTTGCCGCCGCCAAAGCCGCAAAGGAGCGCCAGCACCAGAAAGATCAGGTAGGGCGTTTGCGGATTTTGCACAGCATAGCCGATGCCGACCGCCGGGATCAGCAAAGAGGCGGTTGATACCGTCGTCCACAGCCGTCCGCCAAAGATCGGCACCAGAAAGCTGTAAAAGATGCGCAATGTGGCACCGCTAAGCCCCGGCAAGGCGGCGAGCCAGAACAGCTGCGATGGCGTGAAGGCAAAGCCGATGGCGGGCAGTTTTGCCACCACGACCGACCAGACCATCCAGACCGAAAAGGCCAAAAGCAGCGCCGGGATCGAAATCCACAGGTTGCGCCGGGCGATCTTGCGGCCGCTCGACTCCCAGAAGGTCTTGTCCTCGGGGTGCCATTCGGTCAGCGCGTGCGGCATCGTGGTGACGCCGGGCTTGTGGATCGACTGCATCTCTGGGAATTGCGGCAGAAGGTCGAGCGCCTCGCCCTGCGCTGCCCGCTCCATCGCGCGGATCGACAGGTGCATCCATGCCAAAGCAATTCCGACGATGAGGAACAGCAGCATGAAGCAAGTGGTGTAAACCCCGGTCACATCCAGAAGCGCACCGAAAGTGATCGGCAGGATAAAGCCACCAAGGCCACCGATCATGCCGACAAGGCCACCGACCGCACCGACGTGCTTGGGGTAATAGACCGGGATGTGCTTGAACACCGCGGCTTTGCCAAGGCTGAGGAAGAAGCCCAGCACGAACAGCGTGGCCACAAAGGGCCATTGGTCCAGCTGTGTGGAAAAGGCGATCGGGCCGTTCTTGCCCTGAATCACGTAGTCCGTCGGCGGATAGGACAGCATGAACAGCAGGATCAGCGAGAAGCCAAAGGTCCAGTACATCACCGTCCGCGCGCCGAATCGGTCGCTGAGGTGGCCGCCATAGGCGCGAAACAGGCTGGCCGACAGGCTGAAGGCCGCAGCCGACATGCCGGCGGTTTCCACATCCATGCCGTAAACGCTGATCAGGTAGTGCGGCATCCACAGCGCAAGGGCTACAAACCCGCCAAAGACAAAGAAGTAGTAGAGCGAAAAGCGCCAGACTTGCACATTGGCGAGAGGCGCGAACTGCTCTGCCAGCGTGGGCGACCTGACTCCGGATTTGCGGCGTGCCACCAGTTCGGGGTCATCCTTGGCAAAGATGAAGAACAGCACCGCCAGCACGGCCAGACCAACCGCCCAGGTATTTGCCACACCGTGCCAGCCGTAAGCCACCATGACGAAGGGGGCGACGAACTTGGTTACGGCAGCGCCCACGTTGCCCGCCCCGAAGATCCCCAGCGCCGTGCCTTGCTTGCCCGCCGGATACCAGCGCGACACGTAGGCCACCCCGATGATGAATGATCCGCCCGCCAAGCCTACGCCAAGCGCTGCCACCAGATACATCGGGTAAGTATGGGCAAAGGTCAGCAGCCAGGTCGCCAGCGCCGCCAGCAGCATCTGCAGGGGGAACACGATGCGCCCGCCGAATTTCTCAGTCCATACCCCAAGAAACAGCCGCGTGAGCGAGCCGGTCAGGATCGGCGTGGCGACCAGCAGGCCGAACTCGAACTCGTTCAACCCCAGTTCGGCCTTGATCGCCACGCCGATGATGGAAAAGATTGTCCACACCGCGAAACAGGCGGTAAAGGCCACGGTGCTAAGTGACAGCGCGCGGTTTTGGTCGGCTGATCTGACGGTATTTGTGGCTTGCATGCCAACCCCCTGTGTACTGACTTGCAAAGGGCTTGACCGTCCTGCGTGCGGACCGATTTGATTTAGGTCAATATTCTTGGCTAAGCATTGGAAATACATAGTAAATTGACAAGTTCACCGTCCAATCAAGAAAGTAGTCAAGCCAGATATGGCCAGCTACCAAGTGACAGATGCAATCTTTTCGATTATTGGCTTGACAATTATCAAGCGTGAACGAAAGAGAGCCGCGATGCGACCCGCCGAAACACCTTTGATCCGGTCCTTGCCGCTGTTTCGGGATATGGCCGAGACGAACTTCGACACTTTGATGCGCGGCGCCTATCTTCAGAATTTCCCTCCCCAGATCGAACTGATCACCGAGGGCGACCCAAGTGACTTTCTGCACGTTGTCATCGACGGCAGTATTGAGCTGTTTGCTGCGTGGAACGGTAGGGAAACCGTGATGGCGACGGTGCGTCCGATCACCACCTTCATTCTGGCCGCAACAATTCGCGACGCCCCTTATCTCATGTCAGCTCGCACCCTGGAAAAGACCAGGATTATCCTGCTGCCGTCGGTCGATGTGCGGGCGGTGTTTGACCTTGACGCGGCCTTTGCGCGTGCGGTCGTCACCGAACTGGCGCAAAGCTACCGCGGCGTGGTCAAGCACACCAAAGACCTGAAGCTGCGCACCTCGGTCGAACGGCTGGCGAATTACCTGTTGCGCAAACACGCGGCGGCCGGGTCGCTTGCGGCCTTTGACCTTACGATCGAAAAGCGCCGGCTGGCGTCGTATCTGGGGATGACCCCGGAAAACCTGTCGCGCGCCATCAAAACCTTGCAGGCTTATGGTGTCGTGATCGAGGGCAGCACAGTGCGGATTACCGATCCGGCGGACCTGATCAAACTGGCCAAGCCGACGCCCCGAATTGACGATGCGGCACATTGACCGGGAGGCGGCACGGCATTGAATGGGTATTTACAGTACCAATTCAATGCGTCTATTTGTGAGCCATCCCGCGCCGGAAGGACTCTGAAAATGACTGAGATCATGAATCGAACCGCAAGCGCCCGCCCCGCCGTGACGGCTGACCTGATCGCGCGGACCGGGTTGGATGAGGCGATGCTGTCGCGGCTGGTGCATGGCTTTTACGACCAGGTGCGCGCCGACCCGATGCTGGGGCCGGTCTTTGCCGAACGCATCACGGATTGGGGCCCGCATCTGGCCAAGATGGTGGATTTCTGGTCTTCGGTTGCGCTGATGACCGGGCGCTATCACGGTGCACCGATGCCAAAACACCTGCCCCTGCCGGTCGAGGCCGCGCATTTCGACCGCTGGCTGTTGCTCTTTCGGCAAACCGCCCAAGAAATCTGCCCGCCCGAAGGCGCAGCGTGGGTGATCTCCCGCGCCGAAAGCATTGCTTCCTCGATCCACATGAATATCCTTGACGCCCGGGGCCATCACGGTCGCACGAGTGTGCCCCCGCGCCTTGGGTGAGTTTGCCTGCCCTGACGCGCCAAATCCTCTCCGATGACTCCGCAGCGCTGACCAGACACCTGAAAGAGACTCCCGCCTGGAAAGGACGACCCGATGTCCGATATCTCGATGCCCAAACCGACACGCGCCCATGCCGAAAAACGTCACGCGCTGGCGCCTGGGCCAGACGACGCCTTTGGCGCGTTCAGCAAGGCGGTCTTTGCACCGGGTGCGCTTGACGCCCGTACCAAACAGTTGATTGCCGTGGCGGTAGCACATGTGACGCAGTGCCCTTGGTGCATCGAGGGCCACGTCAAGGCCGCCCGCCGTGAAGGGGCAACCGGCGCTGCGATCATGGAGGCGATCTGGGTGGCCGCCGAAATGCGCGCGGGAGCGGCCTTTGCCCATTCGATCAAGGCGTTGGACCTGATCGACGATCCGGCTGCGCCATGACCAACACCCCGCCTGCTGACCAAATCCATCTTTGCCGCGCCTATGATGCGCGGGCGGGGGCTGAAACGGTCGGTGCGCGTCTGCTGGTCGACAGGCTTTGGCCGCGCGGCATAGCCAAGACCGACCTGCCGATTGATGCGTGGCTCAAGGACGCTGCACCCAGCCCCGCTTTGCGCAAATGGTTTGGCCATGATCCCGCCAAATGGGGTGACTTCGGCCGACGCTACCTTGCCGAATTACGCGGGAACTCACAGGCGGTAGACCATGCGCTGAACTGGTGCCGGAAGGGGCCAGTGACACTCATCTATGCGGCCCAAGACACCCAGCACACCCATGCGCTTGTGTTGCAGGGTTACTTGGCTGAAAGGCTGTTACAGGAGGCTGCTCAATGACTCACCCTCTGCACACACCCGTCTGTTCGCTGCTGGGCTGCGAGGTGCCGATCGTGCTGGCGGGGATGGGCGGGGTTTCAAGGTCTGAACTGGTCACGGCAGTGGCTCAGGCCGGGGGTTACGGCATCCTCGGCATGGTGCGCGAATCTGCAGCCTTCATCGGGCAAGAGATTGACGCCGTGCGCGCCAGAACCAAGCGGCCCTTTGCGGTGAACCTGATCCCGGCGGCCACCGACCCCGCCCTGCTGGAGGCGGAACTGAACGCCTGCTTTGATCGCCATGTGCCCGCCATGTGTTTTTTCTGGGATGTGGTGCCGTCCGCCGTAGCAAAGGCCAAAGCGGCGGGCTGTCTGGTCTTACATCAGGTAGGCTCGCTGGCGGCGGCGCAAGCAGCAGAGGCCGCCGGGGCCGATGTGCTGGTCGTTCAAGGGGTTGAGGCGGGCGGTCATGTGCATGGCACGGTGGCAGCTTTGGTTCTGGTGGAACAGGTGGCGCGGGCGACCAAGTTGCCCCTCATCGCCTCGGGCGGGTTTGCCAGCGGGGCCAGCCTGATCGCTGCGATGGCCTTGGGCGCGCAGGGCATCCACTGCGGCACGGCGTTTCTGGCCACCAAGGAATCCTTCGCGCATGACGATCACAAGGCAAGGGTGATCGCCGCTACTGCCGAGGATACCGTCTACACCGACGCCTTCGCGCTGAACTGGCCGCCGAACTCGCCGGTTCGGGTGATCCGCAATTCGCTGACCGATGCGCTTGGTTCCACCCTGATGGGCCACCACCCCGACCACCTGCCGCGCGAAGTGATTGCCGCCGAAGACGGGCGGCCCTTGCTGAAATACTCCACCGACTCGCCGTTGCGCACCACCACCGGCAACCTTGAGGCGATGGCGGCCTTTGCCGGCCAAAGCGTTGCCCTGATCGACACGGCGCCCACAGCGGCCGACCGCATCGCTGCGATCCTGTCACAGGCCGAGGCTTGCCTGTCGCGGCTGACGACGCTGACCCAAACGGGGGCTGCAACATGACCGAACCCAACCCGCCCGCCTCTTCACCCTGCCTTGCGGCTGAATTTGACCCTGCCTTTGTCGACCCCGAACAGGCCCGCGACGTCGCCCGCTGGCGCACGGCCGAACGGCAGCGCCTGCTGGCCGAACGCGCCGTCATGTCGGTCGAGGCGCGGCATGTGGCCAGCCATGCCATTGCCGACCACCTTGACCGCCTGCTGGCCGAAAGGTTCCCCAACCTGCAAGGCCTGACCATCTCGGCCTGGTGGCCGATCAAGGCGGAACTGAACCTGCGGGCCTGGCTGACCGGCCTCGCCGCCCGGGGCGCGCAGGCCGCCCTGCCCATCGTCGCAACCAAAGGCGCGCCCCTGATCTTTCGCCCCTGGACGCCCGAGACGAAAATGGAGCGTGGTTTCTGGAACATCCCCGTTCCCGCCGAGGGGCCAGAGGTCACCCCCGATATCGCCCTCGCCCCCGTCGTGGGCTGGGATACTGCGGGCTACAGGTTGGGCTATGGCGGCGGCTATTTCGACCGCACCCTGGCCACCTTGGCGCCCCGTGTCTTTGCGATCGGCGTGGGCCTGGACGCGGCCCATATCCCCACGATCTTCCCGCAACCCCATGATATTTCCATGCGGTTCATCGTCACCGAAACCGGTATCCATCCCCCGAAAGCACCGTCATGAGTACCTCTGCCGAACAGATGCGCGCCTGGACCGGGCCAGCCATCCTCAGTTACGGTTTCCGCCCATTCTTTCTGCTTGGCGCGGTCTGGGCCGCCCTTGCGATGGTGCTGTGGGTGCTGATGCTGACCGGTCACGATGTGCTGGCCACCGCCTTTGACCCGGTATCCTGGCACGCGCACGAGTTTCTGTTCGGCTATCTGGGCGCTGTTCTGGCCGGGTTCTTGCTGACGGCGGTGCCGAACTGGACCGGGCGGTTGCCGATTGTGGGCTGGCCCTTGGGCGTGCTTGTTGGCCTGTGGCTGGCGGGGCGCGTGGCGGTGGCGACCTCGGCCCTGATGCCCTTGGGTTTGGCCGCGGCGATCGACCTTGCCTTTCCTTTAGCCCTGTTCGCCGCCCTGACGCGAGAAGTCGTGGCCGGGCGGAACTGGAAAAACCTGCCGGTGCTTGGATTGCTTCTGGGCATGATCTCAGCCAATGGGCTGTACCATCTGGAGGCTGCACAAGGCGGTTATCCCGCCAAGGGCATGGCCCTGCGGATGGGTCTTGCGGTGGCGGTAATGCTGATCTCGCTGATAGGCGGGCGGATTGTGCCCAGCTTCACCCGCAACTGGCTGGCGCAGCGCCGTTCGCCAGCCTTGCCCGTGCCGTTTGGCCGCAATGACGGCGTGGTGCTGGCGGTGACCTTCGCGGCGCTGGTGACCTGGATACTAACGCCCGATCAATGGGTTACATCGGCGGCCTGCGCCATGGCCGGGGTCTTGCAGCTTTGGCGGCTGTCGCGCTGGTCAGGGCGCCACACCGGGCCCGAGGCGCTGGTCTGGGCGCTGCATGCCGGATATGCTTGCGTGCCTCTGGGGTTTCTGGCGGTGGCGGCGGGGGCGTTCCTGCCGGGCATGGGGCCCGCGGCACAGCATGTCTGGATGGCGGGCGCAGTGGGTCTGATGACGCTGGCGGTGATGACCCGCGCCAGCCTTGGTCATACCGGGCGACCGATGCACGCCACTTGGCCCATCTCGGCCATCTACGCCAGTCTGATCGTCGCCGTCCTGTCTCGCTTTGTGGCAGGCGCTATCCCCGAGGCGACCTGGCCAATCCATCTGGCCGCCTGCGCCTGGATCGCCGCCTTCGCAGGGTTTGCCTTGGTCTATTGGCCAATCCTTGCCCGCCCGAAAACTGAACGCCGCCGCCCGATGAAGGCGGCCTGAACTGGAACTGGTTGGCCGCAAGACATCGTGAGGTTGCCAAACACCCGCGCAACTTCCGCCGCAATCTGGATAGAGCGCCCCCGGTTTCCGCGACTCTGTCGCGCCATCCCTCTGCCCGGGATATTCATGGAATGCATTGTCGGCGCCCCATGGGTCCGTTTCTATGCCGCGAGCAATCTTGCGCTGCGGGCGCAGGGCGGCTTCGACTGGTACGACCGGGTCCAAGCCCTTTGGGGAGCTGGCAATTCGAGGACAGAGCGTCTCGCGCGGCGCAAGCCGACGTTCGCGGCACATGATGGGACATCGCCTTTGGGCCTTGCCGGTATCCGCGCTGCCGGTCGTCTTGCAGTGCGCTATGGATCGGATTCGGCCCAGTGCAGGGCCATGACCCGAGGTCAGAGCACCGCCCGGAATGGTGCTGCGGCCGATGAGGGGCTAGCATCATCTTGCGTCCCGAGATCACCACCCGCGCACCCGTTTGCGCAGGCAGCGAAGGCTCCATACTGTTCCGGAGGCGTTCGCCATAAGGCCGCAGACGATGTGCCTGATCTGGAACGCGATACAGGCAAACACCGGCCGGATCTCGCGTGCCGGGCGAAGGCACCCACCGCAGACGTTTTTGACTTCAGCTTCTTGCCGCGCCAATTTGACCTTGCCCAGATGGTCGCGGACAGCGCCGGGTCCAGCACGTCCTTCATCTCGCCCATACGCCCTTCGGCCTTGCCACGTTCGCGTTGCGGGGGCGATCAAAGCCGTCGAAAGTGGGTTTTGCACGTCAGATGCTTGCGCAGCTCGTGAGGGATGGCAAGATGAAGTGGACCGATTTGGAAGTCTTCACGCACTGAGAATTCGATAGAAGAATAGGCCGCTCATACCAAAACCGATTGCTGCGATCATGCCGCGCACGATGTACCTGGGAAGGGCACGCGCGAGTGGGGCACCGGCATAGCCTCCGGCCGTCGAAGCGATCATCATCACGGCCGCCTGTCGCCATTCGACGGCCCCTGCCACGGCGAATGTGACCACGGAAACGGCCGACAAGGCAAAGGAAAGGCCGTTCTTCAGGCCGTTCATCCGATGGATGTCGGACATCCCCCACAGCGAGAACAATGCCAAAAGCACGATGCCCAGACCGCCGTTGAAGTACCCTCCATAGACGCTGACCAATAGCATCCCCGCTCCACCTTCAGGGGTTAAGGCCAGGCGCTTTTCTGCGGCCCATGCGCGGACCCGGTCCCCAAACAGAAAAGCAAAGGTGGCGGCCAGCAGCAAGAAGGGCACGATGACTGAAAATGCCTTGTTCGAAGACACCAACAGCAACACTGATCCGACAAAACCGCCAAAAAACGTGATCAAGATCAACCGCATCAACTGTTTTCGGTCAAACTGGCGCAACTCATTGCGAAACCCTATCGCACCGGCAAGATAGCCGGGAAACACGGAAACTGCGCTGGTCGCGTTCGCTATGACCGGAGGAATGCCGACAAAGACCAAAGCTGGAAACGTCAGAAAAGTTCCACCTCCTGCGATCGTGTTCAAAACACCGGCGCCAAATGCGGCGACGAACAATAAGATATAGCCCGGCATTCAGCTCTCCAGTGGCAACGTTTCTGACGACGGTTCCAAGCACTCGGCAGAGGCACTCTGCTCACAGACGCATATTTCCAAACCAGAGGCAAACTGAACCGCTGAGGTTGAATCGACAACAGCACCGAAACCGGCACCGAAGGGTCAGCGCTCAGGTGACGAGTTACGACCGGCACAGTTGAATGGCGCCAGGCACCTTCCGACTTTTTTGAACGGGGCTGCTGCTCGACAAACCATCGCCATCTCGGTATGGCAATTAATATGGGTTCCCATATTGATTCGCTGCATACGAGGTTAGAATCTTGTCCGATCCCCAAGTAATCATGGATGCCCTGCGCAGGATCGTGCAAGCCCTGCGCCAATCCTCTGCGCATTGCGAGAAAAGCTCCGGCATCACCGGGGCGCAGGCGATCGTTCTGAAGCATGTCGCCGCGAACGAGGGTCTGTCGGTCAACGAACTGGCCGGACTTACGTTTACGCATCAAAGCACCGTATCAGAAGTCGTCAGCCGCCTCGAAGTTGCAGGGTTGGTACTGCGGGAACGCGCGGCCGGAGACGGAAGGCGCTGTGAATTGCGGCTGACCGACCTGGGTCGGAATGCAGTCCAAAAAACCACCGTCACGGCACAGGAGAAACTGATGCAGGCTCTGCAGGACATGCCGCTGCTCACAGCCTCTCAGCTGGCGAGTGGGCTTTCGGCGCTTATCGACGCGGCTGGCTTGGCCGAGGAAGCGCCCGTCATGTTTTTCGAATTGAAATCAAACAACGAGGCCCCCCCAGAATGAGCCGCCATCCTGTCGAAGATGCCTCCACCACCCCCGGCCTGCCAATTTCCGTAGGCCTCGGGCCGACACTTGAAGAGGCCGGGGTGGAGCGTCATGCCAAGGCCCTCGACCGCAGGTCCATGGTGATCGTCCTGTTCAGCATCGGGATCGCGGCAGTGGTCGCGGTCGTGGCGCGGGCGCTGGTCTATCTAATCGGGCTGATCACCAACCTTGCCTTCCACGGCAAGGTTTCGGCCGATTTTGCATCACCGGCAGCGAACACTCTAGGCCTGTGGGTCATCGCGGTGCCCGTCGCGGGGTCGGTCATCGTGGGTCTGATGGCGCGCTATGGGTCAAAGGCGATCCGTGGTCACGGCATCCCCGAAGCGATGGAGCAGGTGCTGACCAACGAAAGCCGAATTCCACGTCGGATGACTTTCCTCAAACCGCTGTCCGCTGCAATTGCCATCGGCACCGGCGGGCCGTTCGGGGCCGAAGGGCCGATCATCGCCACGGGTGCTGCCCTCGGCTCGTGGCTCGGGCAGATCGTCCACGTCTCGGCGCAGGAACGCAAGACCTTGCTGGCAGCGGGTGCGGCGGCGGGGATGACCGCGATCTTCGGCACGCCTGTCGCGGCAATCCTGCTGGCGATCGAATTGCTTGTGTTCGAATTTCGTCCCAGGTCCTTCATTCCAGTGACTGCCGCGACTCTTGCCGCCATGGCGCTGCGCCCACTTCTGTTCGGGGCGGAACCTTTGTTCCACGTCGAAACCCTTCAACCCGCAACCGAAGCCGCCCTTCTGGCCTATGTGGTCGAAGGCGCCCTCATGGGTTTGTTCGCGGTCGCCCTATCACGGTCGATCTACTTCATCGAGGATATGTTTGAAAAGCTTCCCGTGCATTGGATGTGGTGGCCGGCCATCGGCGGGCTGGTGGTCGGTTTGGTTGGCGTTGCTTCGCCGCATACTTTGGGCGTCGGTTATGAGAATATCGACCGCATCCTCAGCGGCCAATTCGTGGGTATCACCCTCGCCGTGTTCTGCGGATTGAAATTCCTGTCGTGGTCAATCGCCCTTGGCAGCGGAACGTCGGGTGGAACCCTTGCACCGATCTTCACGATTGGCGGCGGTGTAGGCGTTCTGATCGGTCAGGCCATGCAGGCGATGTTTCCCTCAGCAAACGTCGATCTGCGGATGGCGGGCCTAGTGGGAATGGCGGCAGGTTTTGCCGGCGCCTCCCGGGCCCTGTTCACCTCCATCGTTTTTGCTATGGAGATAACCCGGCAGTTCGACTGCCTGCTGGCGCTTCTTGCGGGTTGCACCATGGCCTTCATCACATCGGCCCTGACCATGCGCAATACGATCATGACCGAGAAACTGGTGCGGCGCGGGCACCATGTGCCATCCGAATACATGGCGACAGGCCCGCGAACCTGAGATCGAACGGCCAGCGGGCTTGAGCGTGAGGGTTGGTCACCACCACCCTTGCCTCCGGATCAGGAGATCTCATCGTCGGCAGGCAACCCGAACATTTCGCGTGTCACCTCGGCCGACCTGCGTTCAAGGATAGCCCCATCCGCATCGACGATCAATCGAAGGCGCCATCTGGATGACCGGAAGGTCAACCGGTGGCGCCCGGCATCCTCGCCAAGTCCCTTTTCGCACAGGCTGGTGATAGCGCCGTTGCGGAAGCCTTGCATCACCTCTTCAGGCGTCAGCTTCAGACCTGACGCGATGTCTTCGGCACGGACTTGAACGGTGCTATTTTCAAACTCGATCACCCACCCACCTCCGTCATGCAAGCCGACTTGTGTCGCAGACGGTGAACCTCAGATTACGCATTTTCAATACCTATTTGAGACTTGCTTTGGATGCATAGCGGTGAACCGTGCCCATGACGCAGCCAGTTGAGCGACAGCGGCGGGCAAATCGGCATGACAGGCATCCGCATCAAGCGCGATCGTGTCCCATCGCGTACGGCGCCTCGAACGGTTGGTCGACGGCCCTGCTTGGGCGGCATTCAAGTGGGCGCTGGCTGCCGGTGCTGCGCCGACGTGCCGGGGCTTGGCGGACTCATTCACGGACGCCCTCAGGTCCCAAAGTGCGCCGGGGCCGATCACCCCATCCGCGCGCCCTGATTTGGCGGAACTCGTGCCGCCAGTGACGCGCCGTCGTCAGACGGAGCCGACGCTTCGTCCATCTTGGCTGCTTTCAAGGAGCGGCTAGCCCAGCATCGGCGAGCTGCTCGGGGTCGGGCAGGTCGCGCAGGCTCTCCAGGCCGAAAGTGCCAAGGAAGGTCTCGGTGGTGACGAAGGTATAGGGTGCGCCGCGGCGGGGTTCGCGGGGGCCGGTGCCGATCAGGTCGCGCTCCGCCAGTCGCCTGATCAGATCGCGGTTGATCTCCTTGCCGAAGATGTCCTTCAGCCCGTCGCGGCTGATCGGCTGGTGGTAAGCGATGGCCGCGAGTACAGCGAGGTCGAATTCGCTCAGCTCCAGAGACTGCCCGCCCAGATCCGCCGCCGCCCGGATCGCCGGTGCATAGGGGGCCCGTGTCCGCAGCATCCAGCCTGCACCGACTTTTGCCACCTCATAGGGGCGGGTTGCCAGATCGGCGGCCAGATCCGCGATCAGCAGTTCGACCGAGGCTCCCTGCCCCACCACACGGCCAAGCGCCTCACGGCCGACCGACGAGGCCGAAGCGAACAGCACCGCCTCGATCCGCCGCATCCATTCACGCCAGCGCAACTCTGGCGGCAGGTCGTCCAATTCGCGGTCCAGGGCGCGTTCGGACATGTCAGACTCCGTAAAGCCGGAAAGTGTCGCGCCCGGTCAATTCGCGCACGGCCCCGAGTTCAACCAGCCGATCACAGAACCGCCGCGCCGCGCGGTCGGACATCAGTGACTTCAGGGCAGACGGTGCCACTGCGTCACGGCTCAGAAAAAGGTCGACCGCCTCCGGTGCCCCCCTGGCGCGCAGCTTTGGTGCGACGGCTTTCAGTCGCGCCGCGCGGCGGCTCAAGTCGGCGGCGATCCGCCCCGCTTCGACAGCGGAAAATGCAACGGCCCGGTGACACGCCATCCGCAGGTCGTCCCCCTGCATGCGCAGGTCCCTAGGCTTCATGTCGGCGGCGAGGAGCGGTACCACAAAATCCCAACCGAAGGCCTGAGCAAGAGCGGCATCGCCCAAGGCCAATGCCGCAACCTCGGCGCGCGGTCGGTCCGAAAGAACCGCCCCAAGCACCGCAGCAGCCTGCGCGACCGGAGCACCTTGTCCTACTTCAAGCCAAGCTGCGATCTCGTCCGGCGCCTGCGTCGGCAATGCCCGTTGCAGCACCTTGATTGAAACCGGCCTTTCGACGACCCGCCGCCATTGCAGATAGATTTCCCCGGCTGGCCCGGGTTGATCCCCGGACCGCAGCAGGCAGACAGCGTCGCGCAGCCCCGCCATGTCTTCGCTGCGGCCTGCAAAACGGGTGCACGCAACGGCGGCGCGCAAAGCCAGACGGGCGCGCAGCAAAGCTTGGGGGATCTCCGCGCGCGCCAGCACAAGTTGCAGGTGACACAGCGCCGCCCCGGACAAAAACGCCACATCTTCAAGGATTTCCGCCCGTGCGGGGGTGACCCAGGACGGCAGCCGGGGTAGTGTTTCGAGGTTCGTCTGTTGAAGGCTGCGCTCGGATTTCATACCCGAAGCCTAGTTCGTGGCGGCGCTTATGGCCAGATAATTGCAACAAAACCGCCCGATCTTGCATGATCTTTCTATGTCCAATAATGTTGCATTATCGGACATAAGGAGACTATGCTCAGCGGCATGACCAAAACGCCCGAGAAGTCATCGTCAAAGCCGTCGGATGGCCCTGATCTCCACGAACAGGACGAGAGCGTCGGCCCAGGCGACGGCACGATCACCCTCCCCTCCCACGTGGCTGGCTCCGGCGCGCTGGACCGCCTCGTGGAAACCGCGCGGGACTATGCCCGCCAGGCCGCCTCGGCGAACACCCTCAAAGCCTATGCCAAGGACTGGACCCATTTTGCCCGCTGGTGCAGGATGCGCGGGGCCAATCCCCTGCCCCCCTCACCCGAGTTGATCGGCCTCTACATCGCCGATCTGGCGGCACCGCAGGGCAAGACCGCCTCGCAGTCGGCGTCCAGACCGCTCTCGGTGTCGTCCATCGAACGCCGCCTCTCGGGCCTCGGTTGGGGCTACATCCAACGGGGCCTCGCCATTGATCGCAAAGACCGCCATATCGCTACCGTGCTTGCCGGCATCCGCCGCAAGCATGCCCGCCCGCCGGTGCAGAAAGAAGCGATCCTGCCCGAAGACATCCGCGACATGCTGGCCACCCTGCCTCATGATCTCCGCGGCTTGCGCGACCGGGCGATCCTGCTGATCGGCTTTGCCGGTGGGTTGCGGCGGTCAGAGATCGTCGCCCTCGATCGCGGCAAGGACGACACGCCGGACTCTGCCGGCTGGGTCGAGATCCTCGACGACGGTGCCCTTCTCACCCTGCGCGGCAAGACCGGCTGGCGAGAGGTGGAAATCGGTCGGGGATCTTCCGATCAAACTTGCCCGGTGCGTGCCCTGACCCAATGGCTGCACTACGCCAAGATCGACTTCGGCCCGATCTTCGTCGCCGTGTCCCGTAACGGGCTGAAGGCAACGAATGAGCGGCTTTCCGACAAGCACGTCGCGAGGCTGATCAAGCAGACCGTGCGGGAGGCGGGTATTCGGCCTGACCTGCCAGAAACGGAGCGGATCAAGCTCTACTCCGGCCACAGTATGCGCGCGGGTCTGGCATCATCTGCGGAGGTGGACGAGCGTTACGTCCAGAAACAACTCGGCCACGCCTCTGCCGAAATGACTCGTCGCTATCAACGCCGACGCGACAGGTTTCGGGTGAATCTAACCAAAGCAGCGGGGCTGTGATCGCGCGACCATTCGGTCGTTTACTAGCGACAGATGAAACTGCAAACGGCCTATTCTGATGCCCCTGATCGGCTATGCCCGCGTCTCGACAGAAGATCAGACCCCCCTGCCCCAGTCGCAGGCCCTGAAATCCGCAGGCTGCGCGGAGATCCATGAGGAGCAAGCCTCGGGCGGGAACCGCGCGCGGCCTGTGCTGGCGCGGGTGCTTGAGCGGATCGGCAAGGGCGACACGCTAGTGGTCGTGCGCATCGACCGCCTGGCGCGGTCGCTGTCGCACCTCCTCGAGGTGATCGAACGGCTGGAGGCGAAGGGCGCCTTCTTCCGTTCGCTTATGGACCCGATCGACACGTCCTCGCCGCAGGGCAAGTTCACCCTGCAGGTCCTAGGTGCCGCGGCAGAGTTCGAACGCGCACTGATCCGCGAACGCACCAAGGCCGGGCTGGCAAGCGCCCGCACGAAGGGGCGGATCGGCGGCAACCCGGGCCTGCGCGCCCGTGATCCGGCGGCGCTTCGCAAAGTGCGGCTGGCGCGACAGGACGGTTACATGGAGCGCCTGAACGAGACGGCACAGGACTGGGTGCCGCATGTACGCCGCCTGCGCCCAGACATGGCTTGGGAAGACGTACTGCGCATCGTCAACGTCGCCCTGCCCCGCGAGCGTCAATGGACGCAAAGCCGATTGTTGCGCGCTGTGAACGCCTATGTCCGCGATGGCTTCCTGCCCAAGACCGTGCTTGATCGCGCCGGCCGCCGCGAAACCGACGACCGCCTACCCGCCATCGTCGCCGCCTTCAAGGGTGCGGATCCCGACATCCCGCTTCAGGCGATTTGCGCCAGGCTGGAAGCGATGCGCGAGCGCACGCCCCGCGGGCGGACAAGCTGGCAGCTGTCATCCGTGAAGATGCTGCTCGAGCGGGCTGAGAGGCTGGGGCTGCTTGAGTGAAGTCGCGGGAATCAGCCGCGCGATTCTGAAGATCTGTGTTCCTTAGGCGACCACAATACATGTTGTGGCAACAACATCGCTTGCTACGAACTGTTGAAGTGAGTTACGAACAAGCCAACCAAGACGCTGATACTTCACGGTTTTTTCTCGTCAGAGATCGGCCGCCTCAACGCCTCTAGGCCGCTCAACGGTTTGGGCTGGATTTACTCACCAAAACTGTTAAGGTCTACAAAACAATAGAGACTTGAGGGCAGTGATGAGCGGGATACGGGCATCTCAAAGATTCGATGTCATGTCCAAGCGGCTCGGTAGCCGGTTGCGTGAACATGCGCAGGAAACATTCCCACCGGATGCCCAGAAGGGTCTCCGGCGCTTCGCGATGCGGGAGGCAGCCGATCTGCTTCGGATCAACCAGAACACCTTCCGCCATCACGTGTCAAATCTCGAATGCTTTCCGGAAGGTGTCCTCGAGGGTGGCAACCGCCGCAGCTTCTCTGCTGAGGAAATGGTCGAGGCCCAACGCGTCCTTCTTGAGACCGGTAGGATCAAGCCTGATGAGCACCCTCACAGAAGAGCCGGCGAACCGTGCCAGGTCGTGACGATCTTCAACCTAAAGGGTGGCAGCGCAAAAACATCGACCGTCGCTCATGTTGGTCAGCTTCTGGGTCTTCGCGGCTATCGGGTCCTGCTTATCGACCTCGACAGCCAAGCAAGTCTGACAAACCTGTTCGGGGTTACGCCTGAGCTAGATCCGGACATGCCGACCTCCTACGATCTGATCCGATCCGAGGGGCCCCTGCCCGCCTCAGATATCATTCGCAAAACGAACTTCCCGACAGTGGATCTGATCCCGGCATCCATGGAAATCATGGAGTACGAGTTTGAGGTCGCTTTGAGCTTCAGACACGGCGCCACCACGTTCCACAGTCGGATCCGTGAAGCGCTTGAGCCTGTCCTGAACCGATATGATGTGGTGATCTTCGACACCCCTCCGCAGCTGAACTTCTCGGTGATCTCTGCCCTCTTCGCTTCCACTGGGGTCCTGATCCCGCTCAACGCGTCCATGCTTGATGTCATGTCTCTGGCGAGCTTTCTCGGCATGGCGAGCAACCTTATGGGCGTCGTAGAAGCGCATGCTCCCGAACACGGCCTGAACTTCGTGCGGGTGCTGATCACCCGCTACGAGAACACAGACGGTCCACAGGTCCAGATCTCTTCTTTGCTTCGGACGGTCCTTGGCGATGCGGTCCTCCCGGCCGAGTTCCTGAAGTCGACAGCGGTAGGTGATGCCGCAAACACCCAGCAGAGCATCTTTGAGGTCGAACCTCGCGACGTAAACCGCAGAACCTACGAGCGTGCGATCGAGTCCGTTTCGCGCGTGACCGACGAAGTCGAACGCGAAATCCTCAAGGCATGGGGGCGTAGCCATGGCGCGTAAGGTCTTCGGGGACTCACTCAAGAACGCGATGGGTAAAGCGCCGACGTCGGACGAGGAAGCAGATCTTGATCTGAAACGCACGAGCCCGACTGTCGCTCGTGCGCATGCATCCTTGCTGGAAGAAGACAAACACGCCACGCGGCTGATCGACCCGAGCACCGTGCGGATGTCCGCGGTCATGGATCGTATCGATCCGAGCGATGGCCTCGAGGAGCTCGTCTCGTCGATCCGTGAGCACGGGCAAAAGGTTCCGGTTCTTGTCCGCCGAACCCAGGACGGTGCACTTGAGATTGTCTATGGGCGCCGTCGACTTCTTGCCTGTCGTGAACTTGGTCAGAAGGTGCGCGCCACGGTCATGGAGATGACCGAAGAGGAAGCACTGATCGCCCAGGGCGTAGAGAACAATGCCCGCCAAGACCCCTCGTTTATCGAGAGGGCTCTGTTTGTCGCCGGGATAATTCGGGAACTTGGGAAAACAGACGAGACACGCAAGAACGCCCAGACGATTGCGTATCGGGCGCTTCAGATCGACGAGTCTCTCGTCTCCCGGATGAACCGTATCGCGACGGGCATCCCGATGGAACTGATCCAAGCTATCGGACCTGCACACGGCGTTGGTCGGCGAGTCTGGGAGAAGCTTTTCAGGCTGTGCGAGAAGGACGCCGCGAGAGCCAAAGACGTTACCCGGGAAATCCCTCGCAACTTGCCAGGCCCGGACCGGCTCGACGCAGCGGTTACCCTGCTCACGGCCACCAGGACAACTACACCCAAGGTTGATTCAGGTGAGCGCGTGAAGATCGGCCGCAAAGGCAACCGCATCACTATCGATGTGGACGCTGATCTTGCCCCGCGCGTTGAAGACGCCATCCGGAAGCTCATCGGCGAGCTTCTTGACCGCGGTCAAGACGGCCCAGAGTGACGACCCCGTGTCTTGACTGCGGTCAAGACATCAAGAGCAACGAGCAGAAAACGAAAGGAGGACCGGCTAGAAAAGGAAAGACCCCCCGAAAGCGGTGCTTCCGAAGGGCCTCAATCAGTCTCGACACCTGATTGATACCCCCAAAACGAATCGAGTTCAACACCGCTCGCGGTGAACGGGGAAGCTTTTTCTTCCGAAACACCATGAGACATGTAACCCAAACACGAACCGCCTTGGCGGAGCCGAGAGCTGTTGCCTGCCCTACTATCTACGACCTTCTAGGACCGGTACGCACCCTCCGAAAGAAACTTGGCCTGACGAGCAACGACGTCACTGTGTTGACAGCCCTGATCAGCTTTCTTCCCCGCGATCGGGACGCCACCAATGTTGAGGCGACATCCAAGCGTACCATTGTGTTCCCCTCAAACGCCTCCTTGTCTGAGCGCGCAAACGGCATCGATGAGAGGACCCTGCGTCGCTGCCTGGGGCGCCTTGACGCGGCCGGCCTCATCCACCGGAAAAACTCGGCAAACGGTAAGCGCTTCCCTCTTCGTTATGGGGGCATCATCCGGGACGCGTTTGGGATCGACTTGAACCCGCTGATACAGAGCCACGACGACCTCGCAGCCAAGGCCTCAAAGGTCGCGGAAGAGCGTGAACGCCTACGCTCACTCAAGGCCGAAGCTCTGGCCCTGCGCGTTTCGCTTCTTCAGGAGGAGCGCCTCGATGAAGCACGGTCGTCTTCACTTGGAATGGTCAGGAACATCCTTCGACGGGAAACTCTAACGGCGGACGCAGTGTTGCAGATCATCGCTGGTCTCCGCGAGCTCGGCGCCAACGCCGCGCAGAGTTACGGAGAGAGCCAGAGTTCAGGCGCGCCCGTAGATGAAACCCATGTACACGACCAAGCCCGCAGCTACGATGACACGCGCCAAATGTCCGCCAGAAACGGACAAAATGACCGGCAGATAGAGTCCATAAAAAAAGAACATAAAAAGAAAGATGGACACGCAACGCAGACCAGCGCTGCCGAAAACAATGCAGGACCACCCATGAACCGCGACCCAGCAAGAATGGCATGGACAGACTTCTCACATGTCGTCGCCTTCTTTCCAGACGCGCCTCGAACAGGAGAAGCACTCAATCGAGTTCTCTTAGACATCGGTCGATTGCTTAGAATACGCCAAGAAAAACTGATGCGTGGCCTCCAGAAAGCCGGCGCTGGACGGCTTCTACTGATCTTGGACTACCTGTTGGGGAAAGGCGAAGCGATCAGGCAGCCCGAGGCCTACTTCGAAACGATCCTGCGCGCATAGAACATGCAGGTAGCACTTCTTGACCGCGGTCAAGACCGGCGATGAGAGTGAAAGGTTGGGGGTTTGAGGGATGACGGGAAGTGAGATCGGGAGAGTGGCTTCCGGCTCCCGTCGTGGAGAAGATCTGATGGCGAAAACAGCCCAGAAAGTCACCCTGTCCCCTTCGCGGGACATCGCCTTCGACAAGCTCGTGCTGAGCCAGTCCAACGTCCGGCGCATCAAGGCGGGCGTCTCCATCGAGGAACTTGCTGAAGACGTCGCCCGCCGCGGGCTTCTGCAGAACCTGAACGTCCGGCCAATGGTCGATGCTGAGGGTGTAGATACCGGCATGTTCGAGATCCCGGCAGGCGGCCGTCGCTTCCAGGCGCTGTCGCTTCTGGTGAAGCAGAAGCGACTGGCTAAGACCGCGCTGATCCCCTGCATCGTTCGGGATGCTGCGTCGGAGATACTCGCTGAAGACGACTCGCTGGCTGAGAACATGCAGCGCGTTGCCTTGCACCCGCTCGACCAGTTCCGCGCCTTTCAGGCCTTGCGCGAGAAGGGTCAGGGCGAGGAAGCGATCGCGGCGGCCTTCTTCGTCACACCGCAGATCGTGAAGCAGCGCCTGAAGCTGGCTTCCGTGGCCCCTACCCTCCTCGATGTGTATGCCGAGGACGGCATGACGCTGGAACAGCTGATGGCCTTCACCGTGACCTCGGATGCCGCGCGTCAGGAGCAAGTCTGGGACGCGATCAAGAACTCCTGGAATAAAGAGCCCTATGCGATCCGCCGCATGCTGACGGAAACCTCAGTACGGGCGAACGACCGCCGGGCGATCTTCGTCGGTATCGAAGCCTATGAGGCTGCGGGCGGGATCGTAGCCCGTGACCTTTTCCAGGGCGACGACGGAGGCTGGCTGGAGGATCCCGCCCTGCTCGATCGCCTCGCCGCTGAGAAGCTCCGGGCCGAGGCGCAGGCGCTGGTATCCGAGGGATGGAAATGGACCGAGGTTGCGACCGACCTGCCCTATGGCTTCAGCTATGGTTTGCGCCGCATTCATGGCGAAGCCACTGCGATGTCGGAAGCCGAGACCGTGGAGCATACCAAGCTGCTGTCTGAATATCGTGCGCTGGATGCCGAATGGTCGGAGGCGGACGAGATCCCCGAAGACATCGACGCGCGGCTCGTGGAACTTGCTGAGGCAATGGAGGCTCTCGAAGCGCGCCCGATGATCTTCGATCCGACGGGGATCGCGCGGGCCGGGGTTTTCGTGACCTTTGATCGTGATGGCCAACTGGTCGTCCACCGCGGTTTCGTTCGCCCGGAGGATGAAGCGTCGATCCAAGGGCCGGATGCCGACAACGCGGCGGGGCAGGGCGGCGATCTCCATCTCACGGGATCGGAGCCGACGCAGTCTCATGTCGACGGTGCCGGGTCGGCCGTGATCACCTCGGGCGGCCAGCCGTTTGTGACGACCTCCGAAGATGACGACGACGGCGTGCTGAAGCCGCTCTCGGAACGCCTGGTGATGGAGCTCACCGCCCACCGGACGCTGGCGCTTCGCGAAGCCGTTGGCCGCTCGCCAAACGTCGCCCTGACCCTGCTTCTGCTGAAGCTGGTGACCGACACCTTCCGCAGCTCGGCCGCCACCGGCTCATGCCTGGAAGCGTCGGTGCGGCAGGTGCATATGACGGCCCAGGCCCCGGAGCTGAAGGACAGCGCAGTGGCTGAGGCCATCGATGCCCGTCATGCTGCCTGGGAGGCAGCATTGCCCTTGGGCGATGACACTGCGCTCTGGGATCGACTGTCTACGCTGGACCAGGCCAGTCGCCTCGCGCTTCTCGCCCACTGCCTGAGCTTCGGCGTCAATGCGCTGCATGAACGGGTGAACCCCTATGGCGCGGGCATCTCGGCTTCTGGTCTCACGCGACGGATGAAACACGCCGACATGTTGGCCAAGGCGGTCGATCTCGACATGGTCGAGGCGGGATGGGAACCGACGGCGGAGACCTATCTCTCCCGCGTTCCCAAGGCTCGGATCATTGAAGCTGTGCGCGAGGCAAAGGGGGAGGGCGCTGCCCAATTCATCGACCACTTGAAGAAGGGCGACATGGCTGTCGAGGCCGAGCGCTTGCTCAAGGGCACCGGCTGGCTGCCGGAAGTGCTGCGCCGGGCCGACCTCGTGGCACTTCAGGGTGAAACATCGGAAGGGCAGGGCGACGATATCGGCGATGAGGCTGGGATTGCGCCGGACGAAGAGGACATGTCCTCGGACACGGTCGATCTTCCGGCGTTCCTCGTCGCCGATTTGCCTGCCGAACCGGCACAGATGATCGCTGCCGAGTGACACTATGCCCCGAGGGCGGGGAAACCCGCCCTCACTTCACACAAAACACAACAATATCAATGATATGAGCGAAAAACTTCGCGCTCAGGATGAGGAATCATGTCCGCAACGACCATTATCGCCACAGCACCGCTGGGTGCCTTGATCCGTTACACTGACGGCAGCCCCAAACCGCCTGCGCGCTTCACCAAGAAGCTTGCCGCTTGGGAGCGCTCCAATGGAATCGGCCATCTTGTGAAGAAGGAACCACCCAGGCCTTATCCGACTTGGACCGCTCCGGCCTCCTTCACGCTTCACGAAGGCAACTTCTCTTCTGATGGGGTCATCCCCGTCACCATCATGCGCAGCCATTCAGCCGACAGTGCCCTGACCTTCGACGTCGTCGAGGTGCCCCAGCTCGGCCAGGTGAAGATCCTGCTCGATTTCGGCGGGGCGACCGAGCTACTGCACCTTGCCGCCAACGAAACGGCGGCAGAGCTCTGGATCGCAAGAGAAGGGTATCGCAACGCAAAGCTGGAAGTGGTCGGCGTTCGCGGCGACGGCAGGGTAGGGGAGGCGAACCTCGCCGCCTGAGCCTTTACGACAGAAGCCTGAGGCCCGCCCAAGGGCGGCGTTCTCCCAAGATGACCCTGTCCCCCAAAGAGGGGCAGGGCGCCACAGGTCCCATCCCCATCTCGTCTGCTCCGACCTTCATCCTGGCAACAGTCTGGCGGGGTGTGCATCAGCGGGTCCATCGGCTCCTGGGGCTTGAGCCCCATCCCCCGCTCGCCAGTCCCTTCCTTGGCCCGAGGCCGGTCTTCGAGATCAAGCCGCGAGGGCTCGAACTACGGGGCATGCCCGTGCCGCCGGGCGGATTCGAGCAAGTCGAACGCACCCGGTGATGTCAGACCGTCTCGGGCCTTCGGGGTCCTGTCGCGCGGGGGATGGTCCTCCGCCTCCAGACAGGAGCCGAAGAGATGTCCCGCAAAGATGCACACGCCTACGCCGCCAGCCTCGCCGCCACGCTGATGGTCGCCATCGTGGTCTTCCAGGCAGGGGATGAAACCTATGGTGCAGTCCCCGCCGATGAAATCGACGGCGACGAGGTGGTCATCGTGGCAGAGCACGATCCGTGGGCTTGAGGCCCACGGTTACGGCTGCGAGATCATCGCCGAGAAGGTCGACTTCCTCAGCCGCCCGAAGACGGCCGAGGGCGAAGGCCCCGAGCTGGTCGACAACAGCGACGAGGTCGGCTTCTAAGCCAACCAACTCCCACCTGGCCCGGCGGGGAAACCCGCCGGGGTGCGCCAAAGCTGCCGGCCGGGTTTCAGCCAGTCTCACCCTACAACGATCACTCGACTTTGTCGGAATCCAGGCGTTGGGGGACGTCCTATTCTTTGTAGGAGGGATGAAGTCGGGCTGGACGAAAACACGAACGCCGTCCGAACAGTTGCGCATGGGTCTTGCGCGGATCCAGTGCGAATAGTGTTCCCACTATTGGACTGGTACAGATGAATGACTTTGTACCATATTGTTCCTTATCTGCCTCCGCGTTCGATGTTAGCGCTGAACCGTTGGGCGGGGAGGCCTGACTGGGGAGGGAAGAATGGCATTTCGGGCAAGAACGCTTTTTGCGTCGCAAGAAGGCATCGTGCTGGTGGTCACGGTTCTGCTGTTTGCGGGCTTTGCCGTCATGCTGCCGGCGTTCGCAAGCCCCGGGAACCTCATTTCTCTGATCCGCAGCATTGCGATTTTGGGCGTTCTGTCGCTGGGCATGTCGATGGCGGTGATCGCCAAGGGCGTCGATGTCTCGATGGTCGCTACGATGGTCGTGTCGGTGGCCTGGGTGATTGTGCTGAACCGTGGAGGGATGCCGCTGGAAAGGGCGATCCTTTGCGGGGCTGCACTTGCCTTGGCGGTCGGTGCGCTGACGGGAGCCATAATTGCCTTTGGCGAGATTCCCCCGATCTTCGCGACGCTTGCCATCGGGTCGGCGACCTATGGCGCGGGCCGGACCTGGGCATTCGACCTTGAGATGCAGAACATTCCGCCGGACAGCGCATTCTTTGCCGTTCTGGGGCGCGGGACACTCTTTGGAATACCCAGTGTCGTTCTGGTATTCTTGGGTCTGGCATTGGTAATGCAGCTCTTCCTAACGCGGACCAAACTCGGGCGGACGCTCTATGCTATCGGGACCAATCCGACTGCTGCACGGGTTTCGGGATTTGCCACGCGACCGATTTCAATTGCGATCTATGCAATGACGGCTCTGATCGCCTTCGGTGCGGGGCTGCTTCTGGCTGCCTCATCCAGCTCGATCAACGCCCGTTTGTACAACTCGACCATGATCTACGACATCCTTTTGATCGTCGTTCTGGGTGGGATCGGCCTGAACGGTGGTCAGGGTCGGGTGCGTAACGTGCTCTTGGGCGCATTGCTGGTCGGACTTTTGCTGAACGGCATGACCATCCTCAACGTCAACTACACGGTTCAAAACCTGATCAAGGGTTTGGTGCTGCTTTTGGCCATCATTACGGATGCGCTGCTCAATCCCCGCGATGAGCAGACATCGAAACAGGGCGACCTATAGGGTCATTAACGGGAGGAATACATGAAGAAACTTGGAAAGGTTGCGATCGGCGCGCTTCTGGCGTTGACGGTCGGCATCGGCGCTGTCTCGGCGCAGGAAAAAGGGATCGAAAACCCCCGCAGCACCGACTTCCACCAAAGCCTTGCTGGCAAGAAGGTGGTATTCCTGCCGCTGTCAATGGGCTTCGACCTGACAGAGGGCTGGGCGGCACAGATGCGCAAGCAAGCGGCTCGCCTTGGCTATACCTTCGAAATCCGCGACCCGGCGTGGAGCACCGAAGCGGGTACCCGCGCCTTGCAGGACCTCATCAGCGAGGCACCGGATCTGCTGGTTGTCCACAATCCCGACATCCAGTCATACGCCCGTTTGTTGCAGCAAGCGCAGGCGGCTGGCATCAAGGTTGTTCAGATCAACCTTGAGTCCAACACGACCACCGACAGCTATGTCGGTGCCGACTGGACGGAGATCGGCGAACAGGCGGCAAACGCTGTGGTCGCCCAGTGCGGCGGCGGCAAGGGCATTTCGAACAAGGTGGCCATCGATACCGGCGTCCCGACAGCTGCGTCTGACGTGTTCCAGTTGAACGGCATCTACAAGGTGCTGGACGCCAACCCGGACCTTCAGGTCGTCTCGCAGCAGGCCACCGAGTACAATCCGGAAAAGGCCCGTTCCATCATGGATACGGTTCTGCAGCAGCATCCGGACCTCTGCGCCTCGATCGGCATCTGGGACAACCAGGACACCGGGACGGCTTCGGCTATCCAGGCTGCTGGCAAGCAGGACCAAGTCTTCCTGGTCACCAGCGGTGGCGGCAATGCAGTGGGTTGCGAGAACGTAACCAACGGCATGTTCGACCTTCTGATCAGCTACAACGTGCCGCTGCAGGGCGACATCCTGAACGCCGAAATCGCCCGCCTGTTGCGGACGGAGACTGGCGCTGGCGAGGTCAAGACGGTCTACTTCAACCCGCTGACCCTGATCACCAAGGACAACGTGAATCCGCGCAATTGCTGGACGCTGGACGAACTGAACAAGTAATCGGGACCGAACATGGCACTCTCGTACAAGGCGCCGCTGCGTTACAGATTATTCTCGGCGCGGGCAGTGGGTGAACTGCTGACGAAAAGCTGGGTGGATGCGATCATCCCGCTCGTCGTTCTGGTGGTCCTTGTCGGGGCTTTGCTCTTGGCGCTCCCGGGGTTTCTTTCCCCGGGGTCGCTGTCCAACCAGTCCCGGCAGCTGGCCGAATTTGGCTTGATGGGGATCGGCCTTGCTGTCGTAATGCTTGCTGGCGGCATCGACCTGTCTATCGGTTCGCTCTTTGCGCTGTGTGTTTTGGCCGCCCTGACCATGATGAACGTGGTTGGAGCGCCTTTGCCATTGGCGATCCTGGTGACTCTGGCAGTTGGAATGATCGGCGGAGCGATCAACGGCCTCCTGATCGGCTATCTGCGCCTGCGTGCCTTCATCACGACGCTGGTCACGCTGGTGATTTATCGGTCGATCTATGACCTGATCTTCCCGCCCCTAGCCAACGAGATCGTGGCGAACTTTCCAATCAGTCCGGTCTGGGACCTGCTTGGCATCGGAGCCTGGGGTGGGTTGCCGGTGTCTTTCCTGATCTTCGCTGCGGTCGCGATCCTTTGCCACATCACCCTGACACGCCTGCGGATCGGCTGGCATGTGCGGGCGGTCGGCGGGTCGCGCAAATCGGCTTACAACACCGGCATCGCGGTCCGGCGGACCGTGTTTCTGACCTATGTCTTCTCTGGCTTGATGACGGCATTTGCCGCGATCCTGTTCTCGGCCCGCTTGGGCAGCACTGGGTCTGACACTGGCATTGGCCTTGAGATTCTGATCCTGACGGCGGTCGTGCTTGGAGGCGTCTCCTTGGGAGGCGGGCGCGGGTCCATCGGCAGCGCTGTGATGGGAACTGCGATCATCCTGTTGTTGACCAACGGCCTGATCCGGCTGGGCGCGCCGGGCAACGTCAATCAGCTGGTTCTCGGCGCGGTTCTGATTGCCGCCGTGATTTCCGACGCCAAATGGGTCAAGAACCGTGGCAAACTGTTGGGCAAGATCTATGTGGCCCCCACCTATCTGGCTCTGCCAGAGGTCAGTGCCGCGACGCGGGCGACCATGGCGGTCAACGATGCCCTAGGATCGGCCGAGATCATCGGTCTTGGCGATGTCGAGGGACCGGAGGACGTGGTACTTGACCGGGACGGCAACCTTTACACAGGCACCCGGCATGGCGAGATCGTGCGTTTCTTTGCCCCGGATTTCAAAACCCACGAGATCTTCGCCAAGATCGGCGGCCATCCTTTGGGCATGACCTTTGACCGGGATGACAACCTGGTTACCTGCGTGGGCGGAATGGGGGTCTACAGTGTGGCGCCCGATAAAGCCGTGTCCCGGGTAACGGACGAGACAAATCGCTCATGGACCTCCATCGTCGATGACTCCAGGCTGCGCTTGCCGGATGACCTCGATATTGCGCCGGACGGCCGGATCTTCTTTTCCGAGGCGACCAAGCGCTATGAGATGGTCGAGTGGGCAGTGGACGCATTGGAGGGGCGTGGCAACGGTCGGCTTTTGTGCTTTGACCCCAAGACGGGCAAGACTCGCACTGTATTGTCCGGACTGATGTTCGCCAATGGCGTGACGATTTGCCCGGATGGCGAGTCTCTTCTCTTATGCGAAACTTGGGCCTGTCGCATTCTGCGCTATTGGTTCGATGGTGCAAAGAAAGGGCAAGTCGAGGTCTTCATCGACCGGCTACCCGGCTACCCCGACAATATCAACCGCGCGTCGGACGGCGGCTATTGGGTGGCGCTTTTGGGCACGCGGACCGGGGCTTTCGACCTCGCCCTTCGTCATCCCGGCTTCCGCCGCCGCATGGTGCGCCGGACGCCGGCCGACAACTGGCTCTTTCCGAACATCAATCGGGGCTGTCTGATCAAGCTGTCATCCGATGGTGCCTTGCAGCGCAGCTATTGGGACCGCGCAGGAGATCAGTTGCCCTCGGTCACCTCGATGCGAGAGCACCGTGGCTGGCTTTACCTCGGCGGCGTAACCAACAACCGGATTGGCCGAATTGCTTTGCCCGAGGCGGATCAGACCTGGACCGCGCAAGGCTCGTATTGGGGGAAAGCATGACGCGGATTCTGTCGCGTCTGTTCGGAGAAACATCGGTGGATGGTATCTATGTACCGTCGATGGATGGCCCCTTGCATGCGAATACCGCCTTGGACATGGCCGCCGTGCGGGCGGTCTGCCCCAAGGCCACAGATATGGTGGTCAGCAAAGGGCGTATTTTTGCGATCCGGGGGGCGGAGCTGCTCGAACTCGGCAATGGGTCCGAGCTGGTGCTGCACCGGTTTGCGGGAAACCTGACGGCTCTTGCTGCTGCGGCTGACACCCTCGTCGTCGCAGAGACAGGGACCGGGCTGCACTCGCTGTCGGACGCCGGCATTGTCCACAGCAATCTTCCCCCGGCCGAGGCGGCTTGCGTCACTGCTTTGACCCCGCTTGCGGATGGGCGCGTGGCCTATTGCACAGGCTCGTTGAAGAACCCGGCGGAACAATGGCGGCGAGATCTTCTCCAGCGTGGTCAAAGCGGGACAATCGGCGTGGCCGCGCCCGGCCAGCCACCGCAAACCCTCGCCACCGGCTTGGCCTGGCCTGCAGGCGTCGTGGAGTTGCCCGATGGTCGGCTGGTGGCCTCGGAAGCGTGGCGGCACCGCCTAATCGCACTGTGCCCTTCAACCGGAAAACCCGCCGCCGTCCTGTCGGACCTGCCGGGATACCCCGGGCGCATCAGCCAATCCCCGACCGGAGACCTAGCCGTCGCGATCTTCGCTCCGCGTAGGCCCCAGTTTGAATTCGTCCTTTCGGAGCGCGGCTTTCGCGAGGACATGATTGCCACCCTTCCCCAAGAGGACTGGATCGCACCCTCGTTGCACCGGGACACCACCCGGCCTGGCCTGCCGATCACGCAAGGCGAAATCCGTCAGATGGGGGTTATGAAGCCTTGGGCGCCGACAGCTTCTTACGGTCTGGTCGTGCGGTTGAACGCCGCTCTGAAGCCGCAAGACAGCTGGCACAGCCGGGCCGATGGCCAGAGGCATGGCATAGTCGCGACCGGTTGGCAGGAAGATGGGCGTTTGCTGGCCCTGTCGGTGGCCACGAGTGAAATTCTGGCTGTGGAGGTCGGGGCATGACCCAACACCCCCTGATCGAACTGCGCAAAGCCACCAAGGACTTTCGCGGGAACTATGCTGTCCGCGATGTCGACTTGACTCTCTACCCCGGCGAGGTCCACGCGCTTTTGGGCGAGAACGGTGCCGGCAAATCCACGTTGATGAAGGTTGTTGCCGGGATCTACACCCTGTCGAGCGGCGAACTGCTGATAAAGGGCGAAGCGGTCCAACTGCGCTCGCCCTGCGAGGCTTTGGCGCGTGGCATCGCGATGGTGTTTCAGGAAACCAACCTCGTCCCCTCGATGACGGTGGCGCAGAACATCTTTCTGGGCAGCGAAAGCTTCTTCAACCGAGCACGGGGCGTGAATATCCGGGCGCAGCAGCATTTGCAGGGCCTTGGATTTCACGTTGAGCCTACAGCGCTGGTCTCAGCGCTTGGTGCCGCAAAGAAACAAATGGTCGAGATTGCCCGCGCCGTCCATCACCATGCCGATGTCTTCATCTTTGATGAACCGACAGCGACGCTGACGCCCGAAGAGAAATACCACTTCTTCGCGCTTGTCGAAAAGCTGCGCATGGCAGGAGCAGCCATCGTCTTCATCACCCATGCATTGGAAGAAGCGCTGGCGGTGTCACAACGCATCACGGTCCTGCGCGATGGAGCGCTGGTGCGCACCGGCCCCGCCAAGGACTTCACCCGAGACTCGATCATCCGCGACATGGTGGGCCGTGATCTGGTCGCGCAAGTCCATGCCGATGGCCATGGTCGCAAGGCCCGCCCGACTGGCGAACGTGTCCTAAGCCTGCAAAACCTGACGATGGACAAGGCGGTTCGGGGGGCCACCCTTTCGGCCTATTCAGGCCAGATCACTGGGCTCTTCGGCCTCGTTGGTGCCGGGCGGACTGAAATGATGAAAATCGTAGCCGGGGTGATGAAGCGGGATTTTTCCTATGGCGGACGGGTCGTGATCAACGGTGAGCCTGTGCGCTTCCGGGCGCCATCCCAGGCGGTCGACGCCGGGATTGCCTATATCACTGAGGACCGCAAACTGGATGGCATGTTCGACACGCTTGAAATTGGCGAGAACATCATGATGGGGGAACTCGCCAAGACCGGACTGCCCTTGTCCATTGTACGACCTTCCCACCTGCGTGAAGTGGCCAAGGAATGGGGCACCAAGCTGAGCGTGAGGGCGATCAATGACCGCGCCAAGGTCGTGGAACTGTCCGGTGGCAATCAGCAGAAGTGCGTCATCGCCAAATCACTGATCCAGAAGCCGAAGATCGTGATTTTTGACGAGCCGACACGGGGCGTCGACGTCGGCGCGATTGCAGAGATTCACGAGATTATCAATGCAATGGCGGACGCCGGGCTGACGGTGATCGTGATTTCCTCGTACCTGCCGGAAATCCTGGCGCTCTCAGACCGCATCCTTGTGGCTCGGCAAGGTCATATCGTCGAAGAACTGACCATCGACGAAGCCAGTGAAGAGCGCATCATGTTCGCCGCCGTCCACTAGG
>CAZKJZ010000012.1:0-34618 GCA_964553145.1 uncultured Frigidibacter sp.
TGGCGGCGATGGCCCAGCCGGTTTCGGTCTGCCACCAATGGTCGATGACCGGCACTTTCAGATGGCGCTGTGCCCACAGGATCGAATCCGGGTCGGCCCGTTCGCCCGCCAGGAACAGGGCGCGCAGGCCGGAAATGTCATATCCGCCGACCAGCGCCCCATCGGGATCGTCGCGCTTGATCGCGCGCAGCGCGGTCGGCGCGGTGAAAAAGCTGCGCACGCCGTAATCCTGGATCACCCGCCAGAAAGCACCGGCATCGGGCGTGCCCACGGGCTTGCCCTCGTAAACGATCGTGGTGCAGCCCGCGATCAGCGGCGCATAACAGATATAGGAATGGCCGACGACCCAGCCGACGTCGGACGCGGCCCAGAAGACATCGCCCGGCTCGCAATCATAGATCGCCTGCATGGTCCAGTTCAGCGCCACCAGATGGCCCGCCGTCGCGCGGACGACACCTTTGGGCGCGCCTGTGGTGCCTGATGTATAAAGGATATAGGCCGGATGGTTGCCCGCGACCGGCACGCAGTCGGCAGGTTCGACCCCGTACTGAAACGTGTGCCAGGCAAGATCGCGCCCCTCGACCAGTCCGGCGACCTCTTGTTCACGCTGCAGAATGACGCAGAAGGCGGGCTTGTGGCTGGCCATGTCGATCGCCGCGTCCAGGAGCGGCTTGTAATGGACAACCCGGCCCGGCTCCAGACCGCAAGAGGCGGCGATGATCGCCTTGGGCGTGGCGTCGTCGATCCTGACCGCCAGCTCGTTCGCCGCAAACCCGCCGAACACCACCGAATGAATGGCGCCCAGCCGGGCGCAGGCCAGCATCGCCTCCAGCGCCTCGGGGACCATTGGCATATAGATGATGACGCGGTCCCCCTTTTCGACGCCCTGCGCGCGCAGCGCCCCGGCCAGAGACGCGACCCGGGCCTGCAGCTCGCGGTAGGTGATCTTGCGCACCGTGCCGGTCAGGGGGCTGTCATGAATGATCGCCAACCGGTCGCCATGGCCGGCCTCGACATGGCGGTCGACGGCATTCCAGCAGCTGTTGACCTGCGCGTCGGTGAACCATTCATAGAAGGGGGCGCGACTGGCATCCAGCGCCCGCGTGGGCGCCTGATACCAGTCGATGGCGCGTGCGGCCTTCATCCAGAAACCTTCGGGATCGTCTTTCCAGCCCTGATAGATATCCGCATAGGTCGGCTGACGCGCCATTCACTCCTCCCACTCTCTCCCGCGGCGGACGCTAGGGGCGGCAGGTCCGCCGATCAACAGGGTCGTGCGGTGCTGCGGGGGCGGGGGCGTAAATTTTGCAAAAATATGCTGCGGGCGGGATGCAAACTTTTGCAAATGGCTTTGCCTGTTTTTACCTTGCAGAGGCGTCCTGCCTGGCTTTGCAAAGTCAGGCCCGGCCATCAGCAAAGGCGATTCGTGTCCGCGCAGACAGGCGCGGTGATTGGACCGGGGCGCGAGCGCAGGCCAAAGGGTTGGCCGCAGAGCCGGGCGATTGGACGGAGGCAACCCTCGTGGCTGAAGCAGCAAGGGCGTTCTTCGCTGGCCGGTCGCAGCGTCCGGGTCGCGCGCTCCGGGCTTTGGCGGCCTGCGCGCGGCTGATTGAAACGACAGTGCCCTACAGGTCCTTGCCCATCCGGTGCGCCAGCTGCACCTTGCCGCCCAGCGTGACGGTCCGGTTGGGATGGGTCACGCGAAAGCCCGCGCGTTCCCAAAAGGCGCGGCCGCGCGGATTGGCGTCGAGCACGGCGAGATAGAGATGCCGCGCGCCCCGGTCGCGGGCCGTCCGTTCCAGATGCGCCAGAAACCGGCTGCCCGCACCCTGACCACGGGCGGCCTTGGCCAGCACCATCAGCCCCAGAAAGGCATCGCCCGGCGCGGGAAAGCCAAAGGCCAGGTCAGCCAGCCCCGTCAGCCCGCCATCGGCGCAGAACAGCCCGGCGCGGTAGCTGGTCGCCGGGTCGCACCCCGGCGGCGCATCGGTAAAGAATTCGTCGGTGACGCCCGCGTCGGGGTCGGTGCCGCGCTCGACCCTTATATAATCGGCGGCGGCGCGGAACAGGGCATCGACCAGCGCGCGGTCCTTGATCGGGTCAAGGGGGCGGATCAGCATGGCAGCGGGCCGATCTGCATGATCTCCAGCTCGACCGGGCCAGAGGGGCGCGTCCAGGTCACGTTGTCGCCGACCCTGGCGCCGATCAGCGCGCGGGCCAGCGGTGAATGCGGGGCGATCCGGCCCAGGCTGGCGTCGGCCTCATCCTCGCCGACGATCTCATAGCGGGTCTCAAGGCCGCCCTCGTCGGCCACGGTGACACGGGTAGCAAAGGCCACCTCTGCCGGTGCCTCGGGCGGGGTGACGGGAATGGCACTTTTCAGCCGCGCCTCCAGATAGCGGAGGTCGCGCTCGGCGGCCTGTTCGGGCAGCCGGTCCAGCCGTTCGGCGCGTACCTTCAACCGGGCCAGGTCGGCACGGGTCTCCTCCAGCCGGGTACGAAGCGCCGCCAGCCCGCGCGGGGTGACATAGTTCGGATGGGGTGACAGGGGCAGGTCGGGCAGGGGGCTGCGGTCCGGCCCGTCCTCTTTCACAAAGGCGCGGCTCATCGGACGATCACCTCCAGCGGATCGTAATGGGCGGCAAAGCCCGGATCAAAGGCCACGGCGGGCAGGCTGTCGGGTTTCAGCCTGATGCGCGCCAGCTCGTCGCGGGAAAAGAACCGCCGGTCGGTGACGACGCCTGCCGGGTCGATCCAGCCGGGGTCGATGGTGCCGCCGGTGATCGTGCAGCGGAAATAGAGATCGACCTGATGAAAGCCCGACGCCGGATCGTGGAATTCATTGACCAAAGCCAGCGGGCCGATGGCGATCGACAGGCCGGTTTCTTCGCGCACCTCGCGCGACAGATTGTCATGCAGCGACCGGCCCGGCTCGACCCCGCCGCCCGGCGCGCACCAAAGGTCGGATTGCCCGCCCGGATAGGCATTGACCAACAAAAGCCGCCCCTGATGCACAAGGATGGCGCGGGCGGCAAGACGGGGGGAGCGGACCTTCATGCCCCCAGACTGCCCGCGCGGGCGGGCGGTTGCAAGGGCGGGGGCGGGCGCCTATGTCAGGCCGATGCGGGCTCTGTTGCTTTCCCTGTCGCTGATCCTTGCTGCACCGCTGGCGCGTGCCAGCGACTGTGTCGTGCTTCTGCACGGGCTGGCGCGCACCGATGCCTCGCTTCTGGTGATGCAGGCGGCGCTGGAGAGCGCGGGCTACCGGGTGGTAAACGCCGCCTACCCCTCGACCGAAGCGCCGGTGGCGGTGCTGGCGTCCACCTATGTCGCGCCTGCGGTTTCGGCCTGTGGCGCGGGGCGCGTGCATTTCGTCACCCATTCGATGGGCGGCATTCTTGTGCGCGCCTGGCTGAAGAACCAGCGCCCGGCTGACATGGGCCGGGTGGTGATGCTGGCGCCGCCCAATCACGGGTCGGATTTGGTGGATGAACTGGGCGATCTGCGGACCTTTCAATGGCTGAACGGCCCGGCGGGGATGGAACTGGGCACAGGCCCCGGATCGGTGCCGAACCGGCTGGGGCCAGCGGACTACGAGCTGGGGATCATCGCCGGGGACCGGTCGCTGAACCCGGTCTTTTCCTGGATCATCGACGGGGCCGACGATGGCAAAGTCGCTGTCGAGGCGACGCGCCTGCCGGGGATGGACGACCATATCATCCTGCCTGCGACCCACACATTCATCATGAACAACCCCCTGGCGATTGCCGAGGTCATGGCCTTTCTGCGGGACGGGCGCTTTGACCATGGGCTGACCTGGGGGCAGGCGGTGCGGCAGCTGATGCCGTGACGGCCAGCGGGAGGGCGCTGCCCTCCCGCATCCTCCCGGGATATTTAAGAACTGATGAAAAGGAACGGGGCCATCACCGCCGTTTCCGGATGATCGGGATATTGGCGGGGTTGTAGGTTGCGTCCGGGTGTGGCGGTCGGCCGGCATGTTCCTGCCACCAGCCGCTGCCGCCCCGGCGCAGCCACAGGGGCAAGGCCAGGATCAGGCCCGCGACAAAGCCGCCGACATGGGCCCAATAGGCGACGCCCCCGGCCTCGGTCGCATGGCCGATGCCGGAAAAGAGCTGCAGCGCGAACCACAGGCCCAGCATGACAAAGGCCGGGATCGAAAAGACCCGGAAAAAGACGATGAAGATGATCAATATGTCGACGCGGGCGCGCGGGAAGAGCAGCAGGTAGCCGCCCATCACCCCGGCGATGGCGCCCGATGCGCCGACCATCGGCACATCCGATCCGGGGTCGGGCAGGATCTGCGCCAGGGCGGCAGCCAGACCGCAGGCAAGGTAGAAGGCCAGAAACCGGCCATGACCCATCTGGTCTTCCAGATTGTCGCCAAAGATCCACAGGAAGAGCATGTTGCCGAAGATATGCGCCCAGCCGCCATGCAGGAACATATGGCTGATCAGCGTGTGATATTGCTGACCGTCCGACACGGCGGCCGGAAACAAGGCCCAGTGATAGACAAAGTCGGCATCCGCCCCCTGTCCCAGCGACAGTTCATAAAGGAACACCAGCACATTCGCGGCAATCAGCGCGTAGGTGACGTAAGGTGTGCGTTCGGACGGGTTATGGTCGCGGATCGGAAACATGGATCAACCGTTTCCGATCCTGCGCCAAAGGTCAAGCTTTGCCCGCCTCGGCCAAAAGGGCCGCATTGCCGCCCGAGGCGGTCGTGTCGATGCAAAGATGCCGTTCCTGCCGCACATGGGCAGGGTCCGGCAGGCCGGTGATTAGGGGCAGGATCGGCCCCGTGCGGTCGGCCAGCGCCAGGACGAGCGCGCGGGCCTCGTCCGCGTCACCCCACCACAGTGCGCCGCCAAAGCCCTGAAGGCCGGTCAGCAGGGCAGGGTCCGGCACCCCTGCCACCGGCACCGCCCGTCCGCCCGCCGCGCGGACGGCGCGGGCCTGCGCCTGTGCCAGATCAGCGCCGGGGCCAAGGCACAGGAAGGGCGCGCGCGGGTGGCTGGTCAGCCGGTTCGATTCGCCGGTCGGGCCGGGCATCAGGCTGTCGGGCGCGGGTGGGGCCGGGTCTGCGGCAGCGATCAGGCGCGACAGTGCTGCCGCATCGACGGGGGCGTCACTTGGGACGGCGTGGGCGGAAGGGGCTGCGGCGGCCCGGGTGAAACGGCTGAGGTAGTCCGGCCCCCCGGCCTTGGGTCCGGTGCCCGACAGGCCCTCGCCGCCAAAGGGCTGGCTGCCGACCACCGCACCGATCTGGTTGCGGTTGACGTAAAGGTTGCCGACCGCCAGCGCCTCGGTCACCTCCTGCACCCGGCTGTCGATCCTTGTATGGAGGCCAAAGGTCAGGCCGTAGCCCGTCGCATTGATGTCGCGGATCACCCGTGGCAGGTCCGTGGCCCGGAAGGTCGCCAGATGCAGGACCGGGCCAAAGATTTCGCGGCCCATGTCGCCGATGCCGCCGACGCGGATCACGGCGGGGGCGATGAAATGACCGCCGGACGGGCGCGAGAGTTGCCGCATGAGGCGGCCTTCGCGCCGGGCGGTCTCGATATGGGCGCGGACACTGGCCTCGGCCTCGGCGTCGATCACCGGGCCGATGTCGGTGGCCAACGCCCAGGGATCGCCCTGCACCAGCTCCTCCATTGCGCCGAAGAGCATATGGGTGAAGGCAGGCGCGATATCTTCCTGCAGATAAAGGCAGCGAAGCGCCGAACAGCGCTGGCCTGCCGACTGAAAGGCGCTGGCGATCACGTCGCGCACCGCCTGTTCGGCCAGCGCGGTGCTGTCGACCACCATCGCATTCAGCCCGCCGGTTTCGGCGATCAGGGGCGCGCCGGGGGCCAGATGCCGGGCCATGGCGCGGCGGATGGCCAAAGCCGTGTCGGTCGATCCGGTGAAGCAGACCCCGCCCACGCGCGGGTCCGAGGTCAGGCGCGCGCCGACCGTCGGCCCGTCGCCGGGCAGAAGCTGCAAGGATGCTGCGGGGACCCCGGCCTTGTGCAAGAGGGACACGGCCAGCGCCGCGATCAGCGGCGTCTGTTCGGCGGGTTTGGCCAGAACCCCGTTGCCAACGGCCAAAGCCGCGGCGATCTGGCCCGAAAAGATCGCCAGCGGAAAGTTCCAGGGGCTGATGCAGGTGAAAATCCCGACCGGCGGGTTCGGTTCGGCCCCGGCACGGGCGGCGTAATAGCGCAGGAAATCCACCGCCTCGCGCAGTTCGGCCACGGCGTCGGGCAGGGTCTTTCCGGCTTCGCGCGCCAAAAGGGCGAAGATCGGGCCGAATTCCTGTTCATAAAGGTCCGCCGCGCGGTTCAGGATGCGGGCACGTTCGGCCAGGGGTATGTCCCATGGTCGGGCGGCGGCCAGCGCCGTTTCCGCATCGGCGGGTGCCGCGTCGGTCACGGTGCCGACCGGTGCGCCGCTGGCGGGGCTGACTGTCTGGCGTGGGGGCTGACCCAGCACCGGACCAGCGATCATTGGCGCTGCCATGAACAGGCGGTCGGCATGGGGCGCGCGGGCAACCTCGATCCGGGTCAGGGTCGCTGTATCGGTCAGGTCAAACCCGATGGAATTGACCCGTTCGGGCGCGAAGAGGTCCGGCCCCTTGCGGATCGCCGGATTGGCGATCGCGGGGAGCAGCCGTTCGACCGCGGCGATCGGGCAGGCGGCGACCAGTTCGGACGGGACCGAGGCATCGACGATCTTGTGCACGAAAGACGAGTTGGCGCCGTTTTCCAACAGCCGCCGCACCAGATAGGCCAGAAGGTCGCGGTGCGCGCCAACCGGCGCATAAATGCGGCAGCGGGTGCCCTGGGCGCGGTGGACGATATCATGAAGCCGCTCGCCCATCCCATGCAGGCGCTGGAATTCGAACGCCTGTCCGGGCCGCGCCATATCCAGGATCGCTGCGACCGTATGGGCATTGTGGGTGGCAAACTGCGGATAGATCCGGTCGGTCATGCCCAGAAGCTTGCGGGCATGGGCGATATAGCTGACATCTGTCGCCTCTTTCCTTGTAAAGACCGGAAAGTCGCTCAGGCCCAGAACCTGGGCGCGCTTGACCTCGGCGTCCCAATAGGCGCCCTTGACCAGGCGCACCATGATCCTGCGGTTCAGGCGGCTGGCCAGCGCGTAGAGCCAGTCGATGACGGCGCCCGCGCGGCGGCCGTAGGCCTGCACCACGATGCCGAACCCGTCCCAGCCCGCCAGCGCGTCGTCGGACAGGGCCGCCTCGATCACCTTCAGCGACAGGGTCAGCCGGTCCGCCTCTTCGGCGTCGATGTTGAACCCCATGCCCGCCTGTGCGGCACGGCGGGCCAGATCGCGGACTACCGGCACCAGTTCGGCCATCACCCGTGCGTCCTGCGAAACTTCGTACCTTGGATGAAGGGCCGACAGTTTCACCGAAATGCCGGGGTTGGTGCCGATGTCGGGCCGGTCGCAGGCGCCCGCAATGGCGTCGATCGCCGCGGCATAGGCGGCGGCATAATGGCGCGCGTCCTCGGCGGTCTTGGCCGCTTCGCCCAGCATGTCGTAGGAATAGGTATAGCCTTGGGTCTCCATCTCCTCGGCCCGGGTCATGGCGGACCGGATGGTTTCGCCCAGCACGAACTGGCGGCCCATTTCCTTCATCGCGCGGGCGACCGCCTTGCGGATCACCGGCTCGCCCAGCCGCCGTACGGCGGCGCGCAGGTGGCCCGCGATGCCCGGTTCGCGATCCTCCAGCACCTTGCCGGTCAGCAACAGCGCCCAGGTCGAGGCATTGACCAGGGGCGAGGAGGAATTCCCCAGATGCCGCCCCCAGTCCGACGGGGCGATCTTGTCCTCGATCAGCGCGTCCATCGTTGCGGCATCGGGCACGCGCAACAGCGCCTCTGCCAGGCACATCAGCGCGATGCCTTCGCTGGTCGACAGGCCATATTCGGCCAGAAACACCTCCATCAGCCCGGGCCGCACATCGGCGCGGATCTTCGTCACCAGATCGGCACCCGCGGCGGCGATGCGGGCGCGGGCGTCGGCGTCCAGACCGGTCGCCGCAATCAGCCCTGTCAGAAGCGCGCCTTCGTCCTGCAGGGTCCCCTGGTCGATGGCCTGCCACAGCGGGTGGGAAAGGTCGGTCATGATATCCTCAGTTCGGACCATGATACCGTGTCATTGAAAGTCGATGTGACTGTAGTATCCTTGCTGGCAGGCGAAACGACCGAAAGACATGGCATGAGCAGTCCGAATGACCTTCCCGACCTTGACCGGTTCGATCAGGCGATTCTGGCGGAACTCTCGGCCGATGGCCGCCTGTCGATGACCGACCTTGCCCGCCGCATCGGCCTGACCAAGACCCCGGTCCAGGCCCGCGTCCGGCGGCTGGAGGAGGCAGGCGTGATCGCCGGTTACCGCGCGGTGCTGAACCCGGTGCGGATGGGGCTGGCCCATATCGCCTTTGTCGAGGTGCGCCTGTCGGACACGCGCGAGGCGGCGCTGCAATCCTTCAACCGCGCCGCCCGCGCCGTGCCCGAGATCGAGGAGTGCCATATGATGGCCTCGTCCTTTGATTATCTTCTGAAGGTCCGCACCGGCGACATAGCCGCCTATCGCCGGGTCTTGGGAGAGCGGATTTCCAGCCTGCCGCATGTCGCCTCGACCTCGACCTTTGTCGCGATGGAGGCGGTGAAGGAGGCGGGGTTTTAGATGGGGCCTGACCTGATGCGTCGGAGGCGGGGGTTCCACCCCCGCACCCCCGGGATATTTTCACCACAATGAAAGGGCAGGTTTGTGTGCCGCCGGTCGTTCAGGGGCCCGCCGTCAGCACCGGCTGATCGCCCGCCATCAGGACCAGCGCGCCCGCATCGTCCAGATCAAACCGGCTGACCGACTGCAGCGCTGCCAGAATGGCGCTTTCGACCGATGCGGCAGGTTCGGCGCAGGCCATGCGGGTGGTCATCAGCGGGCCAAGGGTCAGCCCCTCGCCGGTCAGGCTATACGTGCCGCTGAACCGGTTGCAGCCGCTTTGGCCGGTCACCCTGCCGTCCGGCGAAAAGGACAAGGCGGTCGGCACGCCGGTCGGCACCGGCTGTCCCGCGACCTGGGTGACGCTGCGGTCCAGCCCGGTCAGGATCGAGGCGGGATCGCCGCCGCAGCCGGTCAGGGCTGCGCCCGCGCCTTCGACTGCGACCTGATAGGGATGGGGCATGCCGGTCGCGGCATCCCGGCAGATGGCATAGGTCAGGGCGATCTGCAGGGGGCCTGCCTTCAGCTGCACCCCGTCGCCCCTGGAGGTGGCGCCCTCAAGGGCCGCGCTGACGGCATCGCCCTCCTGCGGGGTCAGCTGCGCTTCGGTTCCGGTCAGCGCCAGCTGCCAACCCGGTTCGCTGCCGCCTGCGGTCAGGGCGCCGGGGGCGGGCAGGGCGGTGCAGGCGGCATCGCCCAGACCCGGCAGGCTGACCGTCCAGTCCGCGCCCTTGTTCCAGGCCCAGACATCCGGCGCACCGGTTGCTGCATACTTCGCGCCCGACGCGGCCTCAGTGGGAAGAAGATGCAGCCATTGCCCGCCCCGACGCAGATGGGCGGCCTCGGCCCCCGCCGCGATCTCGACCAGGCCGCTACCGCACTGAAACGGTACGGGCAGGCCCGGATCAGCGGCCATCGCCGACCCCGCCAACAGGACCCCGCCCACCACACTGAAAAGACACAAACGCACCATATCCAACTCTCCGATGACATGCATGGTCGCAGTCTGCGCGCGGGGGCGCCGACTGTCCACCCGCACCATGCCGGATCGGCGGCGACCCGCAAAAGCGGTTTGCCTTCCGACCGGCAGGCGCTAGAAGGGCCGGGCTGGCCGCTTGCTGGAATTGGTAGACAGACCGGACTTAAAAACCCTTTTTTGAGCCATGCGGCAACTTGACGCCGAATGAAATAAAGTTAAATAGAAACAGTGTGTTGCTAGGCCTCCGTCGGCTTGGGCACCATTGGCAGGCTTAGGCTAGGGGCCACACAGGAGCCGTGACGGCAAGATCGGATGCACTCCGCAATTGCGCGCGTGAACGCGATATGGCACGAACCCGAAAGTGCGGACGTGGCGAAATCGGTAGACGCAGCAGACTTTAACTGGAGTGCCCGTGGGGAAATCCGCGGAGTAGAACCGCTCAAAGTCGGGGAACGCTAACGGGCTCACGCCCCAGGCCAATCCCGAGCCAAGCCCCCGGTTTGGGGGAAGGTGTAGAGACTGGACGGGTGGCACCTAACGCCTACGATGGCCATGGTGAAGGGACAGTCCAGACCACGAACGCCGGAAGGCGGCGGCGAAAGCCGAAGTGGTACGAAAATCTGCTTCTTGCAAGGGAGTGCGGGTTCAAGTCCCGCCGTCCGCACCAAATGAGGCACTTTACCTCGGGGACGACGGAAGCCAAACATCGAGCCAGACGCCGCAGAGCGGGCGGTTCAGGCTCTCACCGACGATTCGTGCAACTCGTGTTTGATGCGACCCCACCGATGGAGCAGAAATGGTCCGGTCAACCAAAGAACCTCGCTGTCGCTAGACCAGCCGGTAGGATGTACTGGGGAAGCGAAAGCGAGTAGTGGCCACAGTTGAGCTCGAGAACCTTCGGGTTTGCCCCGGTCGCTTTCATCGCCTTCAGGAACCGCGCGGAGAGCTCGGGCAAGACCACGGTATCTCGCTTGGCTAGGATCAGCTGAACTTCGAGTTCGGGTCTAGCAAGTCTGCCTGCATGGTTCTGCAAGTTTAGCGGCTCCCATGCTCTCTGTAGGTCAACCTGATCGATTTCCTTTTCGAGGCTTGCACGGATGTGTCGCGTCGCGCGTCCGGACCAAACCATGTCCGCAAGGCTCCCTGCCGTAAGGAGCAGTGCAGCCTTGTGGATGTTATTGTCATGCGCGGCTATGAGGCCGGCAACCCAGGAGCCCAGACTCATGCCGAGGACAGAGACATTTCGATACCTATCGTCCTTCAAAATGCCTATCAGTTTTCGACCGTCCAGGACCGCTTGTCGCATGGACTGGATTGTCCGTCCAAGACTCGGGCTGAGCATGTAGTCAGCATGCAAAGAGGATGGGCGGCTACGTTCAAAGTGATAGGGCATAGCGATTTCGACTACAGCAAATCCATGCCATGAGAAGAACTTTGCGAGCTGTGGGTTGCGCGACTTCGCGTTCCAGTGGTGGAAGACTATAAGGGCGTGATCGGAGCTGTGATTTTCAGTGATTCTCGCCCAGACGACATTGTTCTCCTCGACATCAGTCAAGATGCTCGACCTGAATGTTATCCATTCACCGTTGCGTTCGACTCTGGGAGAATGCACGACCGGTTCTTCGAAGAAGGTCGGGTCCGAAACAGCGTTCGCAGCACGTACGCAGAAATCATGAAGGCCCACTGTCCCTTCCGTGCCCGAAAACGCGAGTTGTGTATCGAGTGCGAAGGCGGTTGCCGTCTTTATGCGATCTCCTCTACCAGCTCGGCGCTCGTCCCATCGATCAAGCCACTTGTAGTACATATCAGCTGTCTCCCGACCGTTGCTCTACGGGTAACCCAAACACTGGTTCGAAAAGACCATAGAACGCCGCAAGGGTCGCCAACCCCAACAAGATCGAAAAACCGACGAACAGATCGATCGCGAGATAGGCGCTTGCTATGAGCGCTACGACGACAACCATCTTGCTCAGCGACGTGTCGAAACGATTTTCGTGGCCCAGCCTCAAAAGAGCATGAAGGAAGACAATCAGTGCCATCAGGGCGACGAGGAGGCTGGTGTAGTGTGTCGGTGAAGGGGAAGTTGTTTGGCTGCGTTCAGCGTTGGATCCGCGAACGGCGGAGCTGAAATCGCTGATGAGCCACTCCAATATGTTGCCGGCATGTGACGTCAGATATGAGCTCTGTAACTTCATGCAGATAGCGATGAGCATGCCAGCAATGGTGCATCGAAAAATTCCCCGCATGATCCGTCTACGGATATCCGAGATGACGGGCTGAGAAGCTCCGCTGCCGCGAATCCTGTGGATCTCGTGGAAGTCGTGCGTCATTGTGTACATGAGGATCAGTCCGACAGAAAAAAGGTAGAAGCAGATACTCATATAAAGATAAGCGAAGCCGGTGAACGCAGCGGTCAGCGGCCTCGATATCAGGTCAGGGCGCACAATTGCCAAAGACCCCCAGTCGATTGCGAAGTCCTCGCGATCTTGCAGCAAAGGAATTAAGCGAACTTCGATCCACTGGAATACTCCGGCAAACCCGAGGCAGAAGACCAATGCGGCCCAGTACGTGTAGGGCGAGGCCTCTACTGCGCGGCTCCATCCATGGTCGTCGGTCGTGCTGCCAACGGCGGCCAGAGTTGCTGCGCGACCTTTGTCCTTCCAATATGTCAACACGTCCGCTGCGAAGATAAAGAAGAGTGGCATGAAGACCGTAAACAATAGAGTCCAGTTTGGGGCCCACAGGAAACCTGCCTGTTTAGTGACACCATCGTCCCGTTCATATGTCGCATTGTGAATGCCCAAGAAGTAGGAAACCAACCCAAGCGAGACGGCACCCGCAAAGACGGTTGCGGGAAGGTCCAGTGGCGACTTGCGCGCCACGATTCCTTCGGCTACGAGCGCCAATCCGCCGCGCCGTCGACGTTCGGAAAGCACCTTGTCTTCCGTCGCACCAGCCGTCGGTCCTGACAAGCCATTCGTCTCGGATGAGTTTTCGGAGTCAGGTGCCTGCGAAGCAACGGAGACTGCAGATAGACGTCGCTGCCGCCTCTTGGCTGTCAAGCGCATCTGAGACGCTGCCAGTTCCGCTTGCCAGACACTCGTCGCCTCCGGATCGTCACATCCGAATATCCGTGCCAGCCAGCGAATGTTCTCTGAACTGATGCCTTTTTCGTTGTCTTGAAACCAGAGCTGGACTGTCCGCAGCTCGATCCCGGACCTGTTCGCGTCGATCTGGCAGATTGCTTCTGTTAGCAGGTCGGCGGTCCAAGGGCCTTGCGGGAACCCATGCTCGTCCACGGGGCGACCGGCACCAGCAGCGGCCAGACGCCGGAACAGCGATTTGAAGTCGCCATCGTGCTTTTCAACAGCAACGAAGAATTTACCATGTACATTCAATGGCTTGCCTGGTGTTGTTTCGCTTTGTTTCCATCGCGCTCGTATTCTATCGTGATTTTCTGTGGCGCGGACCTGCAAACACTGAGCGCGGCTGTCTGCGGCGGAATCTCGCCCGAAGCCTAGGCCATACGAGGTCCGGTCGTGCCCTTTCCTGGCTACCGGGGCGCGTCGGCCATGTAGCGTGGCATAGGTCGCGGTTGGCGTATGAAGGGGTCCACAATCTGAAGGCCGGAAGCACTTGGGAGATCGTGACGTGAGCACTGGTTGCCCACTGACTTTGATTACTCTTCGGACTGCCTTGGCGGTTGCGGAGTCTGGGAGTTTCCGACGTGCTGCGGACCGCCTCGGTGTAGGTCAATCCGTGGTCAGCCGACGGATTCAGAAGTTCGAAGATGAGATCGGCGTCTCGTTGTTCGAGCGCGGTTCGTCCGGCGCATCGCTAACTGGCGCAGGCGAAAGGTTCGCCGATAGCGGTCGCGAAATACTGCAGCAGGTTGAAGCGGCCGTTGTCGATGCTCGGTCGGCAGGGATCGCTGCCACGGGGCGGATTCGAATTGGGTTGATCGCATCGCTATCGGCCGGCCCAATGCGGGACATCGTCGAAGCTTTCTTGCGAAAGCATCCGGAGGTTGAGCTGTTGTTCTTCGAGGGAGCCAGGAGCGATCTTTTCACGAGGCTCAGCCATCGCCAGATCGATGTGGTTTTCACTTGCGGATATTCACGGGAAGTCGATGCCGAAACGATAGTGCTCGGCACTGGCCAAGTGCACGTAGCCCTTCACCAAGAAAGTTTGAAAGTTGATGCCAGTCGGCTGTTTTGGCGGGATCTGGTGAACGAAACGTTCCTGATTGGCATCAATGAACTCGGCTGCGAACTGCGCGATCACATCCTTCGAAACACGAGCTTGCTGGACTGCAAAGCCACGGTTCGTCGCATGGACGTAGGTCAAGACGGAATCATGACATTGGTTGGACTTGGGATGGGCGTGAGCCTTGCTATCGATCACAGGAGCGGCGTGTCGTATCCCGGTGTCGTTTTTGTCCCACTGGGACAAGCGGATGAACGTTTTACCTTCTCACTAGCTTGGCGACCAGAGAACGACAATCCTGCTCTCAGACGCTTTCTGAGCCTTGCGCGAATCCATGCCCGCCGAGCTCTTTCGGCTTCGGGACCCTAGCGAAGGCTCGGCCTGCCGCCATGAAGTAGGTTAGCTCCGGGCGATCAGCTTCACAGATTCAGGATCCGCCTGACATTGCGTGCTCGGAATTCGGTGTAGGCGAAGAAAATTCAGTTGAGGTTGGCGGTCAAGTCGCCTGGCAGCATTGCTCGAGCATTTCGTCCGTGATTGTCCGGCATGCTCCTGCGACAGCTGGATGAATGGTCAGTGGTAGGTCAGATAGCGTTCGAGTATGGCTCCGGTTCCTCCCCGGCAAAAAGGCACTGTCCGCCTGTGGCTTTTCAGACCACGTAGTCATGTTTTGTTGCTGCAGCTTTGTGGCCGAGACGTTTGCTTATCCGCCTCCCTTCCTCCCCCTCGCAAACCCTCTGTCAGTCGCCATGAACCTTGCGAGCATGGGTGCGATGACGCGGGCGGGTTCCAGCTTTTGCCCGGTTTCCCGCCCAAGCACTTCGGCATAGGCAACAAGGTCCCGGTGAACCACTGCCGGAAGCTCAATGCTGCCCTTCTCCGCTTTACGCCGCCTTTACGCGTTCCTGCCCCTTTCCCATAGCGCCCTTACGCCCGTTCCGGCGAGGGTCCGGGCAACCAGAAGGGGGGTTCGTGATGCTTGACCTGATCTATCTTGCGCTGGCCACGGGCGGTTTCGCTGCCTTTGTTGCCGCCGTCCGGCTGATTGAACGGATGTGAGGGTGCGATGACCGATCTGATCCTTGGCGGCGGGCTTTCCGCCGCACTTTTCGCTTATCTCTTCCTCGCGCTGCTGCGCCCAGATTGGTTCTAGGGGGCCGCCATGACCATGCTTTCCTATGTCCTATACTTCGCCCTTCTGACCTGCCTTGCCTGGGCCGTCGCGGTCTGGATGATGCGTGTCTATGAGGGCGCTCTGCCGTCGGGGCTGCTGCGCATCGAAAACGCGCTGCTGCGCGCGGGCGGCGTCGATCCCTCGCGCGGCATGGGCTGGGGCGCTTATGCGCTGGCGGTACTCGTCTTCAATTTGGCGGGCTTTGCCCTGCTCTACGCGCTGCTGCGGTTGCAGGGGATCCTGCCGCTGAATCCGGACAGGATCGGGGCGATGTCCCCGGCTCTCGCGTTCAACACGGCGATCAGTTTTGTCACCAATACCAACTGGCAGGCCTATTCGGGCGAGGCGCAGCTTTCCTATCTGTCGCAGATGGCCGGGCTGACCGTGCAGAACTTTGTCAGCGCGGGCACGGGGATGGCGGTTGGCGTCGCGGTGATCCGGGGGTTCGTGCGGCCGATGGGCGGCGGCCTTGGCAACTTCTGGGTTGATATGACGCGCTCAGTTCTGTGGATTTTGCTGCCGATGTCGGTGGTCCTGACGCTGTTCCTGGCCTGGCAGGGCGTGCCGCAGACCTTTGCAGGTGCCGTCACGGCCACCGGCTTTGAAGGCGGCGAGCAGATCATCGCCCGCGGCCCTGCGGCGGCGCAGATCGCGATCAAGCAGCTCGGCACCAATGGCGGCGGTTTCTTCGGGGTGAACTCGGCCCATCCGTTTGAGAACCCGACCGTGGCGTCAAACATGGCGCAGGCGCTGGCGATTTTGCTGATCCCGGTGGCGTTCTGTTTCCTGTTTGGCCGGATGGCGGGGGACAGGCGGCAAGGGCGGGCGATCTTTGCCGCGATGGCGGTGATGTTCGTGGCGGGGCTGGTGGTGATCCATTTTGCCGAAGCTGCGGGCAACCCGATGCTGGGCTTGGGGGCCAATATGGAGGGGAAGGAACAGCGCTTTGGCGCGGTGCTGTCCTCGCTTTGGGCGGCTGAGACCACGGCGGCGTCAAACGGGTCGGTCAATGCGATGCATGACAGCTTCATGCCGCTGTCGGGGCTGGTTATGATGGTCTTCATGCAGGTGGGTGAGGTGATCTGGGGCGGTGTCGGATCGGGGCTTTACGGGATGCTGCTTTATGTGGTCGTCGCGGTGTTCCTCGCGGGGCTGATGGTGGGGCGGACGCCGGAATATCTGGGCCGCAAGATCGAGGCGCGCGAGGTGACGCTGGCGATCCTGGCCTTTCTGTCGATGCCTTTGGGTATTCTGGTGGGCGGTGCACTGGCCGCAACGGTGCCTGCTGCATTGGCCGCTGTGCAGGACAAGGGGCCGCACGGGTTCAGCGAGCTTTTGTACGCCTATTCCAGCGCGACAGGGAATAACGGTTCCGCTTTTGGCGGCTGGGGGGCGGCCTTGCCGTGGCATACGACGGCGCTTGGGATCATCATGGTGCTGGGGCGCTATGCGATCATCGTGCCGATGCTGGCGATTGCAGGGGCGATGATCCGCAAACCGAAGGCGGCGGCGACCAGTGGCACGTTCCCGACGCATGGGCCGCTGTTCGTGACGCTTCTCATCCTGACCGTGCTGATCCTTGGCGCGCTGACGTTCTTTCCCGTCCTCGCCCTTGGCCCGATAGCGGAAGAGACCGCGCGCGTGGTCGGGCAGAGCTTTTGAAAGGCACTCCGATGTCGAAACATGATAAGCCTGCCGACCTGTCCGGCCTTTACTCGGGCGCGATGCGGCAAAGCCTGATCAAGCTGGACCCACGCAGCCTGTGGCGCAATCCGGTGATGTTCGTCACCGCTGCCGTGGCCCTGATGACCACGACACTCGGTCTGCGCGACTTGTTCAGCGGCACCGACGGCGCGGGTTTTGCCCTGCACGTCTCGTTCTGGCTCTGGCTCTGCGTTGTCTTCGCCAATTTCGCCGAGGCTTTGGCCGAAGGCCGTGGCCGCGCGCGGGCCGATACCCTGCGCGCCACCCGGTCGGATACGGGGGTTCTGGCCCTGCCGACGCCCGATGCCGATGTGATGGAAGCCACAGCCACGGCGGCGGCCGATCTGCACCCCGGCCAGTTCGTTCATGTCGCAGCGGGAGAGATCATCCCGACGGATGGCGAAGTGGTGCGCGGCATGGCCTCGGTCAACGAAAGCGCCATCACCGGGGAAAGCGCTCCTGTGATCCGCGAGGCGGGCGGCGACAGGTCATCTGTCACGGGGGGGACGACGGTGGTGTCGGACTGGATCGTGATGCGGGTGACGGCGGAGCCGGGGAAAAGTTTCCTGGACCGGATGATCGCGCTGGTCGAAGGGGCCGAGCGGCAGAAGACCCCGAACGAGATTGCGCTGAACATCCTGCTGGTGGGGCTGACGCTGATCTTCCTGTTCGTCGTGGTCACCCTGCCAGCGTTCGCCAGCTATTCGGGGACGGTCATTCCCGTGGTCGTGCTGGGCGCACTGTTCGTGACGCTGATCCCGACGACGATTGGCGGGCTGCTAAGTGCCATCGGTATCGCGGGGATGGACCGCCTTGTGCGGGCCAATGTCATTGCGAAATCGGGCCGGGCGGTCGAGGCGGCGGGGGATGTGGATACGCTGCTCTTGGACAAGACCGGGACGATCACCTTTGGCAACCGCATGGCCGATGCGCTGATCGCGGCACCGGGGGTCGAGGTGCGGCGTCTGGCCGAGGCGGCGGCGCTGGCCTCGCTGGCGGATGAGACGCCGGAGGGGAAGTCGATCGTGGAAAAGGCGCGCGGGATGCTGGGTTCGGTGCCTGCCTTGCCGAAAGGGGCGGTGCCGGTGGCGTTCACCGCGCAGACGCGGCTTTCGGGGCTGGATCTGGAGGGTGGCCGCCGGTTCCGCAAAGGGGCGATTGATGCGGTGATCAAGCTGACAGGGCAAACCCCGCCTCCCGCCATTACGCGTGAGGTCGAGGCGATTGCCCGGTCGGGGGGCACCCCGCTGTTGGTGGCCGAAGGGAGCATGATCCTTGGTGCAGTGCATCTGAAGGACATCGTGAAACCGGGCGTGCGGGAACGGTTCGCGGAACTGCGGGCCATGGGCATCCGCACGGTGATGATCACCGGCGACAACCCCCTGACCGCCGCCGCGATTGCTGCCGAGGCGGGGGTGGATGACTTCCTGGCCGAAGCGACGCCCGAGATGAAGCTGGACCTGATCCGCCGCGAACAATCGGGCGGGCGGCTGGTGGCGATGTGCGGCGACGGGTCGAACGACGCGCCTGCCTTGGCGCAGGCCGATGTCGGGGTGGCGATGAATTCGGGCACGGCGGCGGCGAAGGAGGCCGCGAACCTGATCGATCTGGACAGTGATCCGACGAAGCTGATCGAGGTGGTGATGGTCGGCAAGCAGCTGCTGATCAGTCGCGGGGCGCTGACCACGTTCAGCATCGCCAACGACGTGGCCAAGTATTTCGCCATCCTGCCTGCGATCTTTGTGGCCGCCTATCCCGGCCTTGGGGCGTTGAACGTCATGGGGCTGGCCTCACCCACCAGCGCCATCCTGTCGGCGGTGATCTTCAACGCGCTGATCCTGATCGCGCTGGTGCCGCTTGCCTTGAAGGGCGTTGCCTATACCCCCGCCAGTGCCGCCGCCCTCTTGCGCCGAAACCTGGCCATCTACGGTCTTGGCGGGCTGGTCGTGCCCTTTATCGGCATCAAGGCTATCGACGTGGCACTTGTCGCGCTGAACATCGCGTAAGGAGATCATCATGCTGTCCCACCTTCGCCCCGCAATCCTTCTGACGCTGGTCTTCACGCTGCTGACCGGCCTTGCCTATCCGCTGGCCATGACAGGGGCCGCGCAGGTGCTGTTCCCCGCCGCCGCAAACGGCAGCCTGATCGAGCGCGAGGGCACTGTCATCGGCTCTGCGCTGATCGCCCAACCTTTCACCGGCGCGGGCTATCTGCATCCGCGCCCTTCGGCCAGTGGCTGGAACGCTGCCGGGACCGGGGCCACCAACCTTGGCCCGACCTCGGCCACCCTGATCGCCGACGTGGCCGCCCGCCGCGCGGCGTGGGAGGGCGAGAATGGCGCGCCTGCCCCCATCGACGCCGTGACCACCTCCGCTTCCGGCCTTGACCCCGATATCAGCGCGGAGACAGCGCTCGGACAGGTCACCCGCATTGCCAAGGCACGGGGGGCCGACCCGCAGGTCGTGCGCAAGTTGATCGAAGCTCGCGTCGAAACCCCGCTCTTCGGCCTTTATGGTTTGCCGCATGTCAATGTGCTTCTGACCAACATCGCCCTTGACGATGCTTTCCCAATGCCCCCCGCTGGCGGCTGAGGAGATGCCGCCCGATGCCCGCCGATGCCGAGCCTGAACCTGCTGCGCGTAAAGGCCGAGGGCGGCTGAAGGTCTTCCTCGGGGCCGCCCCCGGCGTCGGCAAGACCTGGGCGATGCTGGACGATGCACAACGCCAGCGGGCCGAGGGGCTGGACGTGCTGGCCGCGCTGATCGAAACCCATGGAAGGGCCGAGACGCAGGCCAAACTGTCGGGCCTGCCGCAACTGCCGCGCAGGGCCGTGCTGTATCAGGGCCGCGCCCAGACCGAGCTGGACCTTGACGCCCTTCTGGCCCGCCGCCCGGCGCTGGCGCTGATTGACGAGCTGGCCCATACCAACGCCGAAGGCAGCCGCCACGACAAGCGCTGGCAGGATGTCGAGGAGGTGCTCGCTGCCGGGATAGACGTTCACACCACTCTGAACATCCAGCATATCGAGACGCTGAACGAAACCGTTGCCCGCATTACCGGAGTCCGCGTTCGCGAAACCGTGCCGGACTCGGTGATGGCGATGGCCGACGAGATCGAACTGGTGGACCTGCCGCCCGACGAACTGGTCGAGCGGCTGAAACGAGGCAAGGTCTATCCCGCCGATCAGGCGGCCCGGGCCCTGACCTCGTTCTTCGTCAAGGGCAACCTGACGGCCTTGCGCGAACTTGCCATGCGCGCCGCCGCTGACCGGGTCGATGCGCAGCTTCGTGATCATATGGCCGCGAACGCCATCGAAGGCCCCTGGCCCGCGCAGGAGCGCATCCTTGTCTGCGTCAACGAAAGCCCCGCCGCGCGTGAGGCGATCCGTGTCGGCAAGCGCAGCGCCGACCGGGCGCGGGCCGACTGGATCGTGCTGAACGTTGCCTCATCGCGCATGGAGGCGCTGCACGAAGCCGACAAGGATCGCCTCGCCGCCACTCTGCGCCTTGCAGAACGCCTCGGCGCGGAACTGGCGACGCTGGAGGCGGAGCAGGATGTGGCGCAAGCGATCCTGGCCTATGCCGCCAGCCGCAACGTGCAGCGCATCGTCATCGGTCCGCCCCGCAAACGCAGCCTCTGGGCTCGGCTGACGACCGAAGATGTGGTGCAAGGCCTGATGCGTCGCTCCGGCCCGTTCGAGATTTCGGTGGCCTCGGAACCCGACATTGCCCCACTGAAAACCGTCTGGCATCTGCCGGGCATCCATGCCGAACCCATGGCCTGGGTCGAAGCTGCCTTCGCCGTCGCCGCAGCCTCGGCCTGCGCTTTCGCGGCGGATCGGCTGTTCCCGGTGGCAAGCCTGTCGGTCATCTACATGACGGCGGTGATCACTGTCGCCAGTCGCCGCGGGCGCGCGCCTGCCCTTGCTGCCTCGGTTCTCGGGTTTCTGGCCTACAACTATCTTTTCACCGAACCGCGCTTCACCCTCAGCGTCACCCGGCAAAGCGAGATACTGACGCTGGGTCTGTTCCTTGCCGCTTCGCTGATCACCGGCAACCTTGCCGCCCGGCTTCGCAGACGGATCGACACGCAGGCCGCCATCGCCGACCGCACCAACAAGCTTTACGATTTCAGCCGCAAGATCGCCTCGACCGCGACGCCGGACGATGTGATCTGGGCTTCGGTCAGCCATGTGGCCCATACGCTGCATTGTGAAACAGTGCTGCTGCTGCCCGATGATGCGGGCGTGCTGCTGGTTGCGGGCGGTTTCCCACCCGAGGACAGGCTGGATGTGCGAGACCAGTCCGCCGCGCAATTCGCTTGGGACAAAGGCGAAGCCGCAGGGCGCGGGTCCGACACCCTGCCCACCGCGCGTTGGTTCTTTCTGCCGGTCCAGACGGGCGAGCGGAAGCTGGGGGTGCTGGGCATTGCCTTTGACGACGACCGCGACCTTGCGCGCCGCGACAGGCGGCTCTTGGAGGCGCTGGTGGATCAGATTGCCCTGGCGCTGGAACGGCTGCGCCTGACCGAGGAACTCTCCGAGACCCGGTTGGCGGCCGAGACTGACCGGCTGCGCACCGCACTTCTGAACTCCGTCAGCCACGATCTTCGCACGCCATTGGTGACAATCATCGGGGCGGCGGGCAGTCTGGCCGATACAGATCTGGCACCGGAAGCGCGCCGGGATCTGGCCGAAAACATCCGGGAAGAGGGTGAGCGTCTGGACCGTTATGTCCAGAACCTCCTCGACATGACGCGGCTTGGCCACGGGGTGCTGACCCCGCGTCTGGTCCCCCTCGACCTTGCCGAACTGGTGGGCAGTGCCCGCCAAAGGATGCTGGGCGTTTTGCGGGCGCATGAGCTGCGCGTGGACCTTCCCGCCGCATTGCCGCTGGTTCTGGCCGATGGGGTGCTGCTGGAGCAAGTGCTGGTCAATATCCTTGACAACGCCGCGAAATACGCGCCCGAGGGCAGCGAAATCCTTGTCACCGCCGTCACCCGCGACGCGCGGGCCGAACTGTCGGTTGCCGACCACGGGCCGGGTATTCCACCCGCTGACCGCAGCCGCGTCTTTGATATGTTCTACCGTGTGGCAGGCGGTGACAGGCAGCGCGCGGGCACCGGGCTGGGGCTGGCCATCTGCAAAGGCCTTGTCGAGGCGATGTGCGGCACCATTCGCGCCGAAGGCGGCTGGCCCGATGGCAGCGGCACCCGTATTGTTGTGACACTGCCCCTTCACAACCCGGAAACCGCATGACGGATACGACCCGCATCCTGGTCATCGACGACGAGGCCCCGATCCGCCGCTTCCTGCGCGTGGCGCTGGAGGCCGAAGGTCATGCCGTGATCGAAGCCGCTACCGCACGTGAGGGAATTGCGGCGGCAGCGCGGGAAAGCCCAGGCCTCGTGATCCTTGACCTCGGGCTGCCAGATGCCGACGGGTTGACGGTGCTGAAGGAAATCCGGGCCTGGTCCGAAGTTCCGGTGCTGGTCCTTTCGGTCCGCACGGACGAGGCAGGCAAGGTCGCCGCACTGGATGCGGGCGCGCAGGATTACGTGGTCAAGCCGTTCGGGGTGAAGGAACTCCTCGCCCGGCTGCGCAGCCTTTTGCGCGATAGGGGGCATGCTGCGATCCCTTCCGTCATCATGATCGCCGACCTGACAATCGACGCCGCCAACCACAGCGCCTCACGTGGCGGCGAAGCCCTGCACCTGACCCGGCGGGAATTCGACTTGCTCTGGATGCTGGCCAGCCATCATGGGCGTCTGGTCACCCAAAGCATGATCCTGAAAGCGCTGTGGGGCCCCGCCCATACCGAAGACAGCCAGTATCTGCGCGTCTACATCCGCCAACTACGCCAGAAGCTGGGCGATGACGCCGCCAACCCCCAGTATATCTTTACCGAGCCGGGGGTGGGGTACCGGATTGGCTGAACCACGCAGGTGGCCAAGTTTTAGGCTGTGATGAACTCGCGCACAAAGGCGCTTGCGGGGTGGGCGCGGATGTCCTGGGGGCGGCCGATTTGTTCGATGCGGCCCATCGACATGACGACGACAAGATCGGCAAGTTCCATCGCCTCGTCCTGATCGTGGGTCACAAAGACAGTGGTCAGGCCGGTGGTGTCGTGAATGTCGCGCAGGCCTTGGCGCAGTTCCTTGCGGACCTTTGCGTCCAGCGCGCCGAAGGGTTCGTCGAGGAGGAGCATCCGGGGTTCGATGGCCAGCGCGCGGGCAAGGGCCACGCGCTGGCGCTGGCCGCCGGAGAGCTGGCTGGGGTAGCGGGCACCGATATCGGGAAGCTGGATCAGGTCGAGGAGTTTGGTCACGCGTCGGGCGATCTCGGCTTTCGCTGGCCTTGTGGTGCGGGGGCGGGCGGTCAGGCCGTAGGCGATGTTGTCGAAGACGGTCATATGGCGGAAGAGGGCGTAGCTTTGGAAGACGAACCCCGCGCGGCGGTCCTGCACGGAAAGGCCGGTGGCATCCAGCCCGTCGAACAGCACGCGGCCCGAGGAGGGGAATTCGAGGCCCCCTAGAATGCGCAGCAGCGTGGTTTTGCCCGAGCCGGAAGGACCGAGCAGCGCGACGAGGGCGCCCGAGGGGATCGCCAGCGAGATCGGGTTCAGGGCGGCGGTGGTGCCGAATTCTTTGGAGATTTCGTCGATTTCGATATGCATGGGTCTCTCCTAATGGCGGCGTGCCGCGGCCAGCTGGTCGGCATGGCGGATTTCGAGGAAGGTCTTCAGGCCGAGCGTCAGCAGGGCGAGCAGGGCGAGGACGGCGGCCAGCGTGAAGGCCGCAACCGAGAGGTATTCGTTGTAGAGCATCTCGATGGTGATCGGCATCGTCGCGGTCTGGCCGCGTATCTTGCCCGACACGACGGCGACCGCGCCGAATTCGCCCATCGCGCGGGCGTTGCAGAGAAGGACGCCATAGAACAGCGCCCAGCGGATGTTGGGCAGGGTGACGGTCAGGAACACCCGCCAGCCGGAAGCGCCAAGCGTCAGCGCCGCCTCTTCCTCGGCGCGGCCCTGTTCGATCATCACCGGGATCAGTTCGCGCGCGACAAAGGGGAAGGTCACGATCATCGAGGCGAGCACAATGCCGGGGAGGGCAAAGACGATCGGGTAGCCTGCATCCACCATCAGCCCGCCGATCCAGGTGTTCGCGCCAAAGGTCAGGACGACGCAAAGGCCGACGACGACGGGCGAGACGCTGAAGGGCAGGTCGATCAGGGTGATCAGGAAAGCCTTGCCGCGAAAATCGTATTTGGTGATGAACCAGGCGGCGGCAATGCCGAAGATGGCGTTCAGGGGCACCGAAATGGCGGCGACGGTCAGGGTCAGGCGGATCGCCGCAAAGGCCTCGGGTTCGGCCAGCGAGGTGATGGCGGCGAGCCAGCCCTTGCGCAGCGCCTCGACGAAGACGATGACGAGCGGCGCAAAAAGGAGGAGAGCGAGGACAGCCAGAACGCCGCCAATCAGCAGGCCGCGGACGAGGGGCGCCTCGTCGGTGGCGGGCCGCCAGGTGACGGGTGCGTCAGACATAACCGATTCTCCTGCGGCTCCAGACCTGTATGGCGTTGATGACGAAGAGCATCGCGAACGAGATCAGCAGCATGGCGATGCCAATGGCGGTGGCGCCTTCGTAGTTGAACTCCTCCAGCTTGATCACGATCAGGAGGGGCGCGATTTCGGTCTTCATCGGCAGGTTGCCCGCGATGAAGATGACCGACCCGTATTCGCCGACCGCGCGGGCCAGCGACAGGGCAAAGCCGGTCAGGGCGGCCGGGGCGAGCATCGGCAGGATCACGCGGCGGATCGTATGGGCGCGGGTGGCACCAAGGGTCGCACTCGCCTCTTCGACCTCGTGTTCGATTTCGTCGATGACGGGCTGGACGGAGCGGGTGACGAAGGGGAGGCCCACGAAAACCAGCGCGATGAAGATGCCAAGGGGGGCGTAGGCGATCTTGAAGCCGAGGTCCTTTGCAAGCGCGCCAAAGGCCCCGTTCGGGGCGTAAAGGGCAGTCAGGGCGATCCCGGCAACAGCGGTGGGCAGGGCGAAGGGCAGGTCGACGGCGGCGTCGATCAGGCGGCGGCCGGGGAAGCGGTAGCGGGCCAGAACCCAGGCGAGAGTGGTGCCGAAGATCAGATTGAAGGCGGCGGCAAGGAAAGAAAGCCGGAACGACAGCCAGAGTGCGGCCCAGACGCGGGGGGCGTTTGCCTCGGTCCAGAGCCGCTCTGGCCCGGCAACGGCGCCCTTCAGAAGAAGGGCGCCGATGGGCAGAAGGACCACGAGCGAGAGGAGGGTGATCGTGATCCCGGCACTGAGCCCGAGGCCGGGGATCGGGGATCGGTGGATGAGGGGTCTGCCCATCGGTCTGCCTTACTTCGCGATGTAGATCTGGTCAAAGATGCCGCCGTCGGCGAAGTGCTTGGCCTGCGCTTCCTTCCAGCCGCCAAAGGCCGTGATGTCCACCAGATCAAGCTTGGGGAAGCGGGCGACATCCTCGGGCGCGGCTTTCGACGTGTCCCAGCCGCGGTAGAAATCCTTGAAGATGATGGCCTGCGCTTCGGGCGTGTAGAGGAAGTTCAGGTAAGCCTCGGCCAGTTTGCGCTGCCCGTCGGTCTTGATATTGGCCTCAACCAGTGCCACCGGCGGCTCGGCCAGCACCGACACGCTGGGCACCACGATGTCGAACTGATCCTCGCCCAGTTCCTTTTCGGCCAGATAGGCCTCGTTCTCCCAGGCCAGCAGCACGTCACCGATCCCGCGCTGAGCAAAGGTGGTCGTCGCATCGCGCGCGCCCTTGTCCAGCACCGGAACATGTTCGAACAGCGCTTTCACAAAGGCCTGCGGGTCTTGGCCGTTCTTTTCGGCCCAGGCCCAGGCGGCGAGGTAGTTCCAGCGCGCGCCACCCGAAGTTTTCGGGTTCGGCGTGATCACCTCGACGCCATCGCCGATCAGATCGCCCCAGTCCTTGATCCCCTTCGGGTTGCCCTTGCGCACCAGGAAGACGATGGTCGAGGTATAGGGCGAGGCGTTGTGCGGCAGTTTCGATTGCCAGTCGGCAGGCAGTTTCCCCGCCGCTGCGATCTTGTCGATGTCGGCGGCAAGGGCCAGCGTCACCACCTGGGCGTCAAGGCCTTCGATCACCGCGCGGGCCTGGGCACCCGAACCGCCATGCGACTGCTCAATCGTCGGGGCTTCGTTGCCCTGGGCCACCCAGTATGCTGTGAAGGCTTCGTTCAGGTCGCGGTAAAGCTCGCGCGTCGGGTCGTAGCTGACGTTCAGCAGGCTTTCCGCCTGTGCTCCCTGCGGTGCGCCAAGGGCCGTGAGCGCCAGCGCAAGGGCCGCAAGCGTGCCGCGAACGGTGCGGCCCACCGGCCAGCCGGTCAGGCGGCGAAGGCCGTCGGCAATCGTGATGCGACCGTCGTCATGGTTTTGAACGACAAGACCTTGCGCCGATATCGTGCTGGCAAGGGCAATGGTGGCGAACATGGTCTTCTCCTTGAGGGGCTGCGCCGCGCGCGGCCGGATCGGGTGCCTGGGCGCAAGGCCGAGGGTGGGTTGCGAGGCGTGCGGGGCAGGTGTCATTACGTGCCTCCGCGTCCGATGGGTTCGATGCGGGCTTCCCAGACCGTCGCATCGCGGCCCGCCAGAAGCTCGGCCACGGCCTCTTCCGGGCGGCGCGTGAACAGCACCAGCGGACTGCCGTTGATACGATGGGTCTGGCCGGTGCGGCGGTCGATCAGGCGCACGGAGCAGGCCTGGCGAAGAACCTGGAGCGCGGCGGGCATCGACATTCCGGCCAGCCCAAGGGCGGTGCGGGGGAACGCAGCTGCGGTCATCTTCCTTCTCCTTCGCTTCCGGTCAGGACCCTGTGTCCTGCCCTGAGCTAATAACGACAGAGTTGGTCGAGTATTGCAAAGGAATATTCACGCTAATTTTTGTCGTGATTTGAGAAGAACTTTCTCCAGCGCGGGACGGCAAACGAAACGCCAGTCAGCACGAAACGTGATTGTTTGCAGGGAACTGGTGCTACTCGGCTGCGCCCAGGACCTGATCGGCCACCTTGCCCGAGCGCAGCATGTCGTCCAGCGTCAGCGAGTCGATGATCAAAAGATAGGACCAGAACACCTCGGCAAAGACCTTGCGGATGCGGCAGGTTGCTTCGTCCGTGCAATCCTCGCAGCGCTGATAGGCGCGGCGCGACAGGCAAGGCAGGGGGGCGATTGGGCCGTCGATGGTGCGCAGCAGTTCAGAGATCGAAATTTCGGACGGCTTCTTGATCAGGCTATAGCCTCCCGACCGGCCGCGTATCGAAGCAATCACGCCCGCGTTGCGCACCTCAAGCAGGATATGCTCCAGAAACCGCTTCGGCGTGCCTGAACGCTTCGCGATCACTTCGATGGTCAACGCATCAGGCTGTGGCTTCGCGGCCTCATCGGCCAGAACGAGCAGAGCCTTCAGCGCGTATTTCATCTTCTGCGTGATCATGACCAAAAGTTACGCAAGCAAATGTCGAAAATCAATGTCGGGATTGTCGAACCGGCGCGCGAGTTGCCCGGCGTCGCCAGAAAGCCGATGAAAAATCAAGAAAATGCGGATATTCAAAATACACGATAAAGACAGTAGACATTATCTTGTATTAGTGCATCCTGAGAGAAGAGGCTACTCCGAGCCACGCAAAGGCCAGGACCAGATGACCGACCTTGACCTGATCGACCGCAAGATCGTTGCCGAGCTTATGCGCGATGCCACGCTGCCCATCGCCCAGATCGCCGACAAGGCGGGCCTGTCGCAGACCCCCTGCTGGAAGCGAATCCAGAAGCTGGAGGCGTCCGGCGTCCTGACCGGCAGGGTGGCTCTGGCCAATCCGGCCAAGCTTGGCTTCGGGCAGACCGTCTTTGTGGGGATCGAGGCCCCCGACCATTCCGCCGAATGACGGGAGTCCTTTAGGGAGGCTGTGAATGCCATTCCTGAGATCATGGAGGTCCACCGGATGGCCGGAGAAATGGACTATCTGCTTCACGTCGCGGTCGCTGACATGGCGGCTTTCGACACGCTCTACAAGCGCCTGACCGATGCAGTGCCGATCAAGAACGTCACCAGCCATTTCGCGATGGAGCGGATGAAGTTCACCACCGCCTACCCCGTGGACACTCTGAACCGTTGATATCGGCAATGGAGAATGAGGTTCTCATTTCAGAGGAGTCTTCGGAGGTCAAAAAATAACGACCAACTTTCTGGACTTAGGTGACGCGCCGAGTCGAACATTATGCGGTATAGACATTACACTGACCACAATCGCCCGGCTCACATCGCTCCGCGATCCAGCGCTGGTAACATTGGCGGGCGGCAAGCGATCCCCGTGCCCTGCCGCATGGCTTCTTGCTTACCTTTAGCACATTTGCCTTTTGCACGGTCGCGATCTGACCGGCCACTCCGCTCGCACGCCCCTTGCCGCAACGCGCAACACAGGCCCCGGTCAGCATGTCTCGATTGTCGGTGGAGGAGCCAGCGGCGACGCATACTCTGTCGCGCCGCGAGCGCCCCTTTCAGGTCACGGCCGTGATCGAAACCCGCAGCGCCGGGGGCGGGCTGGCCGATGGCAAGATTGCCGCCCTCCTTGAGCAACCGGGGTCCGAGGCAACTGACACAGTTTCCGCCGCTCGCATCTTTGATTGCTGCGGCATCTGGCGCGATCCTGAACAGCATGCCTCACCGCTGATCGCGAAACTGCTTGGGCGCGGGCGCGGACGGAATGATTCGCTGAGAATCGGATTGGATGCCGATGGGTACTGCCTCCGGATCGATAGGGAGAAAGAGGCATCCAGAAGGCTCATAGCCATTGGTCCCCCGTCGCGGGCTGACTTTTGGGAAATCATGGCAATTCCCGACATCCGCGAACAGAGCGCCAGGCTGGGCGAAACGCTGTCTGTCCTAAGCCCCCAAAGCGCTCGCCCATTGGGGAAGGTAGGCTTTTAAGGCTGACGCACGTAGCCAATAATGATGGCAACATCGGGTTTCTGGAAGTCGACAAATTACGTTAAATGACGGCTCTGCCCAATTCATAACCTCGCCATTACTCATCCTTCTCCTCACCAAAATCCCGGCTCACCTCCTTTGCCAGCGTCGCCCCTTTCGCCAGCCGCCGCGCGAGGGTTTCGACGAAGCCGGCGTAGCGCTCCTTGCCTTTGGCTTGCGCCGCGCTTTGGGCGTCTTCGGGCAGCGGCGGGGTGGTGGTCAGCCAGAAGCGGATGAAGAGGGCGAGGGCTTCGCTGGTGATTTCCTGGTCGCGTTCGAGCCGCTCCATGGTGCGGGTCAGGCGGTCGAGGCGGCGGGTGATGGCGGCTTCGGCCTGGTCGGGCCCGTCAGGAGAGAGGAAGCTTGCGAGGGCGGCTTCGGTGATCTGGGATTTCGAGACACGCCTGCGGGCAGCGATGTTCTCAAGCGTGGCGGCGAGGGGTGGGTCGATATAGACGGAGAGCTGTTCTTTTTTCATGGGCGTGGCTTTCAAAGATCGATGCCGTCATCGGGGTCGAGGGCGGCCTGGCGGGCCACGCTGCGGGCCTGTTTGCGGAGCATCGCGGCCTCAGTGGGCTCGTCGTCAGGCTCGTCATCGAAGGCGAACTCCTGCTGGGGCGGGGAGGGTGCCGGAGCCACCTGTTCGTGCTCGGGAACCTCCGGCTCCTGGCGGATGCCGCCCTCGGGAGCGTCTTCAGCGCTGACAGGCGTCCCCCTGTCCACAGGAACCGGAGCGAGCTGGTTCCAGGTGTCGTGAGGCCTGTCTTCGGGTACAGCCCCGCCCAGAACCGGCGGCTTCACAATACGCGCGTTCAGCCGCGCATCGAGGAAGTAACGCACCTTGCGCGCCCGGATCGGCGGGGTGCCGGAGACGAGGACGATCTCCTCCTCGGGCGGAAGCTGCATGATCTCGCCGGGGGTAAGGAGCGCGCGCGCCGTCTCCTGCCGCGAGACCATGAGGTGACCGAGCCAGGGCGAGAGACGGTGGCCCGCGTAGTTCTTCATGGCCCGGAGTTCGGTCGTGGTGCCGAGCGCGTCAGAGAGGCGCTTGGCCGTCCGCTCGTCATTGGTCGCGAAGGCCACACGGACATGGCAATTGTCGAGGATCGCGTTGTTCGGCCCGTAAGCCTTTTCGATCTGGTTCAGCGATTGGGCAATGAGGAAAGCCTTGAGCCCGTAGCCTGCCATGAAGGCAAGCTGGGTCTCGAAGAAGTCGAGCCGCCCGAGGGCCGGGAACTCGTCGAGCATGAAGAGAAGCCGATGGGCGCGGGGCTCCAGCGTCTCGGTCAGTCGCCGCCCGATCTGGTTCAGGATCAGCCGCACCAGCGGCTTCGTGCGCGAGATATCGGAGGGCGGCACCACGAGATAAAGCGTGACCCGCGTCTCGACGATGCCGCCTGCGGGAACATCGCCCGTCGCATCCAGGTCAGCGAAGCGCAGATGATGCACCCGCCCATCGACGCCATCCACGATCGCATAAGCCGTGCCCTGATGTTCGTCATGAAGCCCCCGCTCTACCAGCTGCCCGAGGATCGGGGTCTCGGGCCGGGCTTCGATGGCGAAGTCCTGGGCACCCCGCGCCGGGCCTCTGGCCATGGCCCGATGCATCGTCTTGATGATGTCCCCGCGTTCGCCAAGCTCGCGCAACACGGTCTCGGCACCGGGCTTCAGTGTCCAGACGGCGGGGGCAAGTTGCTCGGCAAGCCCGAGCCGTCCCAAGACCTGCGCGCGACCGATCATCAGTCGGCGCAGTTCAGGATCGCGGACCCCTGGCACGCCGCGCCGCAGATCGGCGATCCCGGCATGATCATCGGCGAGTGCGCGCAAGGCCCGGTCAAGATCCGTCCAGCGCTCCGCCTTCATCTGTGTCTCCAGCCCTTCCGCGATCTCACGGGTGCTGCGGGGGCCGAGTTCGATCTGCACCAGCGTCTCGGCGCGGGCGCGCAGGCCTCGGCTGATATAGTCGCGGGCGATGACGAGATCGCGCCCGTCCTCGTCCCGGCCCCGGACGAGAATGTGCAGATGCGGATTGTCTGTATTCCAGTGATCGACCGCGATCCAGTTTAGCCTCGTCCCTAGGTCACGTTCGGCCCGCGCCATCAGATCACGGGCGAAGGCGCGCAGGTCACTCAGGGCTTGGGCGTCCTCGGGCGAGACGATGAAGCGGAAGTGATGCCGGTCGGCCTCGCAAGCCTCGGAGAAGTCGCGGCTATCTGCGACGTCATTCTCTGCCCCGAAGAGTTCGGCCTCGCGCCCGTCATGACCGACCCCGTTGGGTGCCTGATAGATCGGCATCAGCCCCATCAAGCGCATCAGCCGCCGGATGCGCTTCTCGTTCACCGGATGGCCTTCGTTGCGCAGGTGCCACGTCATCTGGCGCACACCGTAGAACGGCGTGTCGAGGAACTGCTTGTCGATCTTGAGCATCAGCGCAAGGTTCGTATCCGTTTCGCCCAAGGGGCTGTAGTAGAACGACGATCTGGAGATCGACAACAGCCGGCACTGCTTGCCAATCGACAACGCCGGGTGATCTGGCTCAATCATCCGACGCCTCACTTCCCGATCCATGGCTTGAGCTTTCTGGCCAAAAAATCGTTGGCCACTGCCAGTTCTCCGATCTTGGCATGCAGATCGCGAACCGTAGGTATAGGATAGACCAGATCGATCGACTTAAAATCCGAGGCCTTCGGGCGTGTGGGTTCGATTCCCACAGCGGCCACCAGCCGACGCGCCCGGGGGGAGGGGGACCGATGCCGCTGCCGGACGATCTGGTCCTGGTGATCAACCTGCCCGCTGCGGCGGAACGGCGGGCCTTTCAGCAGGCGCAACTGGGCCGGCTGGCGCTGCCCTATCGTCTGATGCCTGCCGTCACGGTCGCCGATATTCCGCCCGCCGACTTGCAGCGCCTCTCGCAAAGCTGGGCGCGGCCCCTGCGCCCGACCGAGGTCGCCTGCACCCTGTCCCACCGCAGCGCCTGGGAACGGGTCGCCCGCGCCAGCGGCCCGCGCCTGATCCTCGAGGATGATGCCGTCCTGTCCCCGCGCCTGCCTGCCCTCATGGCGGCGCTGATGGCGCGGGCGGATCTCGACTATGTGACGCTGGAGACCTATGTCCGGCCGAAACGGCTGTCGCGGCGGGCCGAGGCGCTGGCCGACACGGGCTTTGCCCTTTCCCGCCTTTACCGCGACCGGGGCGGGGCGGCGGCCTATGTGCTGTGGCCCCATGGGGCCGAACGGCTGCTGCGGGCGACCCGGCACCAATTGCCCCTGGCCGATGCGGCCATAGACCTTGCCCCCGGCCTCAGGCGCCATCAATGCGAACCGGCGGCGGCGGTGCAGGCGGTGATCCTGGCCCAGGCCGGACGCGCCATGGGCGGCATCGCCCCGTCGATGATCGCCGCCGGGGGCGCGCCGCGCCCGGACAAGGGTGGGCCAGCCGCCCGGCTGCGCTTTGGCCTTCGCCGTGCCGCCCTGTCGCTGCGCCAGTTCGCGCGCCGCCTGATGGCGCCCGCCAGCCACTTGCGCGCCGTGCCTGCCGCGACCGACATCGGCGCCGACATCCCCCTTTCGCCCGCGCCGCCCGCCCGCCTATAGTCGCCGCATGAGCATCGTCCTTTACAGCGCTTTATACGGTCGGGGGGAGCCACCGAACCTGCAGGTCTTCGGCCCCTTTACCCATGTCCGCCGGGTCCTTTTTACCGATCGGGACGATCTGTCGCTGCCCGGGGTCGAGGTGATCCGCGATCCCCTGTGCGGCCTTGACCCGGCCCGCGCCTCGCGCCGCGCGAAACTCTGCCCGCACCGCTATTTCGGCGAAGACTGGTCGATCTGGCTGGACAACAAGTCGCGGCTGAAGCGTGACCCGGTCGAGATCGTGGAGGCCCTGACCGCCCAGTCGGACGCAGGTTTCTTTGCCTTTCCGCATTTTCGCCGCGACTGCGTCTATGACGAATTGCAGACCTGCTGGGAAAACGGGCTGGACGATTTCCGCCTGCTGAAGGAACGGCAAGAGACGTACCGGCGCCAGGGCATGCCCCGCCACGCGGGCCTGATCGAGGGGCATTTCATTGCCCGACGCCATGGCGACCCCGCCGTTGCGGCCTTTGGCGACCATTGGTTCGAACATGTCTTGCGCTATTCGCGCCGCGACCAGATTTCCTTTCCCTATCTCGTGTGGCTGACCCACTTCCGCTTTGACTTCATCACCGCCCTTGACCGCAAGGCGACGGTTGACCTCAGCGTCTTTGACCGCGCCGCCCGGGTGCCCGATTTCCCGCGCAAGCATCTGGCCTATCAGCAGGCCCGCCGCCTCTGGCACCGGATCAGGGGCTGAGTCTTCGCCGCCACAGGTCACCGGCCTAAATCTGGGGCATGTCTGTTGGCCCTACCCATCTTTTGGGTGCCGCCCTATAGTCATCGTAGTCCATGGGGAAAATGGGGGTAGGGGATGCGTTGCCCGTTTTGCGGAAACGTCGATACGCAGGTCAAGGACAGCCGTCCGGCCGAGGATAATGTGGCGATCCGTCGCCGCCGCTTCTGCCCGGCCTGCGGCGGGCGTTTCACCACCTATGAACGGGTGCAATTGCGCGATCTGGTGGTGATCAAATCGTCTGGAAAGCGCGAGGATTTCGATCGCACGAAACTGGAACGCTCGATCCGCATCGCCATGCAGAAACGCCCGATCGACCCCGAGCGGATCGACCAGATGATTTCCGGCATTGTCCGCAGGCTGGAATCCCTGGGCGAGACCGACATTCCGTCCAAGACCATCGGCGAGATTGTCATGGAAAGTCTCGCGCGGATCGACACGGTCGCCTATGTCCGCTTTGCCAGCGTTTACAAGAACTTCCAGGCGGCGGATGATTTCGACAAATTCGTTTCGGAACTGCGCCCCTCGGGCGCGCAGGACGAGTGACGCTGCCGGTCAGTGACAGCGACCGGCGCTTCATGGCGCTGGCCCTGTCGCTGGGTGCGCGCGGGTTAGGGCAGGTCTGGCCCAACCCCGCTGTGGGCTGTGTCATCGTCCGGGGCGACCGGATTGTCGGGCGCGGCTGGACGCAAGCGGGTGGGCGGCCCCATGCCGAAGTCATGGCCCTTGCGCAGGCAGGTGAGGCCGCGCGTGGTGCGACAGCCTATGTCAGCCTTGAACCCTGCGCCCATCACGGCCAGACGCCGCCCTGCGCCAGCGCCCTGATCGCGGCCGGGGTCACGCGGGTTGTGTCGGCGCTGACCGACCCCGATCCGCGCGTGGCAGGCAAGGGCCATGCCATGCTGCGGGCGGCGGGGATCGCGGTCGTGACAGATGTGATGCAGGCGCAGGCGGCCGACCTGCAGCGCGGATTTCTGAACCGCATCCAGCTTGGCCGCCCGATGGTGACGCTGAAGCTGGCCACCAGCCTTGACGGGCGGATCGCCACCCTGTCGGGTGAAAGCCAGTGGATCACCGGGCCCGAGGCCCGGCGGCTGGTCCATCTGATGCGGGCGCGCCATGATGCGGTTCTGGTGGGGGCGGGCACGACGCGGGCCGATGATCCTGCCCTGACCGTTCGCGGGCTGGGTGTCAGCCGCCAGCCGGTGCGGCTGGTGATGGCGCGGGCACTGGACCTGCCTTTGGACGGGCAGCTGGCCCGAAGTGCTGCCGATATCCCCCTGTGGCTGATGCATGGAACCTTGGCCCCCGCCGAAAGCCGCGCCCGCTGGACAGACCTTGGTGCCCGGCTGATCGAACTGCCCGAGGGGGACGGCGGCCTTGACCCCGCAGCCGCCTTGCAGGC